>DZBA01000049.1 GCA_022729775.1 Anaerolinea thermophila
CTATACACAAGTTGGCGATTCTGTCAAATATGACTTAGCGGAAACTAAAGTTAAAAGGTTCATTGGGAGTTGCCGTGATTTTGCTAACGAGGGATTGGCAAATCCCGTATATGTAGGCAAAACGCTTGTTTTTACTCCACATCTGGCGGCTGGATTTGGCAATCCAGCCGAGCATCACGGCAATTCCCAGAGAGCCAGTTAAAAGGAAACTAAAAATAAGATTTATAAAATTATTTGTGATTGCCATTCTGGCATTATCCATTGCGGCATGTGGAACGGCAACGGCAAACCCGGAAGCCGCGCAGGTTCCAACGGTGGTCGCGGACAGTGTCATCGTGACGGAAGGGCGCGTCGAACCCATCCACTATGCGGAACTTGCGCTAAACGCAAGCGGACTCGTCAGCGAAGTGTTGGTATTGGAAGGCGATTCTGTTAAAGCGGGCGATGTAATCGCATACTTGGAAGCGCCCGAAGCGCAGACCCTCGCCAGCGCGCAAGCAGAAGCCGCGCGGGAATTAACCGCCGCGCATCAAGACATGCGCGATACGCAATACAAACTCGACAACTTCGACAAGCCCAGCGACTTTTGGGATATGACTCCGAATGAGGCTTTGAAAGATTCGTTGGAAAAGTTAACCAAAGCCCGCGCAGATTTCGAACCCTATAAATACTTGAGCGAAAGAGTGCTGGCTTTAACCGAAGCGGAAAAAAATACCGAAGTATATAAAACCGACGCAAAACGCTACAAGAAACGCCTGGATGACGCTTGGGCAAAATATCGCAAGGCGCTCGAATGGCTGGATATCGAAACCAATTTCGTAAAAGCCCAGGCAAGGTTGGCGCAGGCGCAAAAGAATTATGACGCGCTGATGGACCCAACCCTTTCAGAAAGTTCCGCGGGGATACGCGCCTCGCTTGCCAATGCGGAAGTTCGCGCGCCCTTTCCCGGTATCATCACCAACCTCGACCTGAAAGTCGGTGAGTTTGCCGCCTCAGGTCAAGCCGTTGTGACGATTGCGGATATGTCCCAATGGGTTGTGAAAACCACCGACCTCACCGAAATTGACGTTATCACCATCCAAGAAGGTCAGGCTGCCACTGTCACGCTCGACGCGTTGCCAGAGAATCCGCTGAACGCGGTTGTGCAATCGGTCGGCAATAATTACGAAGAAAAGCAAGGCGACATTGTGTACGAAGTCACGCTGCTCTTGACCGAATCCGTGCCGGAGATTCGCTGGGGCATGACCGCCGAAGTCAAGTTCGCAAAGTAAAACTAACGCAGATAGATAGATTACTTGGGCGCGGACATTTTGTCCGCGCCTATTTTTATTGTGTGCACGCAAAGGTTGTCACATGGGACTGCAAAATCTCCCGATTTTGCCTCGAAAGTCAGGAGACTTTCGAATCCATCCCTGACATGTTTTGCGTGCACACTTTTTATTGATAAGCCACACGCAAAATTTTTGAGACCTTTTTTACGCAAGAGCGTATACATAACATGTGCGTATTTTTTGTTTGAATCATAGTAACCACTCAGGGGTTTGTCATTTCGACGAGCGATAGCGAGGAGAAATCTGTGCCGCTGACGAGAAAAGATTTCTCGCTGGCGCTCGAAATGACAAGTCAGAATAAACAAGCTGAGTAGTTGCGAATCATAAAAGGTATAAAATGTTTACAGAAAATTTTCGACAAAATAAAAATAAAGAAACCCCAATGATAGACCTGCGCGGCGTGAATAAAAATTACAAGACCGCCGTCGGCGATTATCACGCGCTGAAAGAAGTTGACCTGCAAATCAACGCGGGTGAATTCGTCAGCATCATTGGGAAATCGGGCAGCGGAAAATCCACGCTGTTGAACATGATCACCGGCATTGACCGTCCCACCAACGGCGAAGTTTTCGTCAACCAGACTGCCGTGCATGAACTCAACGAAAACAAAATGGCGCGCTGGCGCGGACTGAATCTCGGCGTGGTCTTCCAATTTTTTCAACTACTGCCGACCATCTCCGTCATCGAAAATGTCATGCTGCCGATGGATTTCTGCCGCACATATCCCATGCGCGAGCGGGAAAAGCGCGCGCTGAAACTGCTCGAACTGGTGGAACTGGCAGACCACGCTTATAAGCTCCCCACCGCGCTCTCCGGCGGACAGCAGCAGCGCGTGGCAATTGCGCGCGCGCTGGCAAATGACCCGCCCGTCATCATCGCGGATGAACCGACCGGCAACCTTGATTCAAAAACAGCGGAAGATGTCTTTACGCTGTTCAACAATCTTGTCAATGAAGGCAAGACCATCATCATCGTCACGCATGACAGCGGACTTGCAAAACGCACGCATCGCACTGCGCTCATCACCGATGGCGAAATCGTCAACGAATATGTCGCCCAAGCCATGCCAACCCTGACGCAAGATCAAATGCTGTGGGCAACGCGCAACGCCAAGCCGGTCACATACGAAGCAGGCACGATGATTTTTGCGGAAGGAACAAACGCGGATTCTTTTTACATCGTATCCAAGGGGATGGTGGAAGTTGTGCTGCCGCGCGTGAATCAATCCGATGTTGTCGCGCTGCAATTGGGCGCGGGCAAATTCTTCGGGGAGATGGCATTCTTTCATGACAAGAAGCGTTCGGCGTCTGTGCGCGCATCAGAACACGGAGCGGTGGAAGTGTTGGCATTGGATTATGAAAAACTCAGCGAACTTTTGAGGCAATCCGAAGTGACGCGCGAAGCGATGGAAAGAATCGCGCAAAAACATCACGCAGAAAACCTCCGCAAGCGGGAGGAAATCAAATGAGCAGCCGCTGGAAAAAAGTGTGGGCGGATTTTTGGGGCAATCGCGGACGCACCTTCTTAACAATTTTGACCATTGCCGTAGGCGTGTTTGCAGTTGGTTTCACCAACAATATGGGCGCATACATGAACGAAAGCATGGACAGCGATTACCTTCCTGCAAATCCATCCGAAGCGCGGATTTACGCCGCGCCGCTGGACGACAACATGATAGACGCCGCGCAGCAAGTGGAAGGCGTGGCAGAAGCGCAGGGCTTTAGCACAATCAACGCGCAATTAATGCACACGCAGGAAAAATTAATTGACACGCAATTTACATCTGTCGAATCGCTCGACGCGCTCAAAGTTAATTTATTGCAACCCATCCATGGCGAGACAACGCTGCCCCTCTTGAAAGACCGCGAAATCGTGATGGATTATTCAGCCGCGTCACTCGGTTATCAGATCGGCGATAAGATGGTCTTTGAGTTGGAAAGCGGAAAACAGCGCGAGTTAACCGTCGCGGGGTATGTGCATGATGTTGCGGGATTTCCGTATAACATGGCGAATCAAATCAACGCGTACATCACGCCCGAAACAATGGAATGGATGGGCGGCTCGCGGACATACACCATGATTGCGGTCAGCGTCAAGGAAAATCCCACCGACCTTGAACACGTCACGAAAATCGCGCAATCCGTCGCGGACCGAATGGAAAAAGGCGGCGCAACGGTTAACTTTGTTTTCGTCTACAACCCTGGTCATCACTTCGCATGGAACATTTCACAAGGTATGTTCTTCATCCTCAGCGTGTTAGGCTGGATGACCGTTTTATTGAGCAGCCTGCTCATCGTCAACACCATCACCGCGCTGATGACCCAACAAACGCGGCAAATCGGCATTATGAAATCCACAGGCGGAAACGCGCTGCAAATCGCATCCATGTATCTTGTGTTGATTATGGGATTTGGAATCATCGCGCTGCTGATTGCCATTCCGCTGGCGGGTATGGCAGCGCAAAGCATCGGCGCGGGCATGGCGGAATGGTTGAACTTCAACGCCGCGCAGTTTCGCTTCTACCCGGTGACCATTGTGCAACAAGTCATCGTCGCGCTGGTCATTCCATTGCTGGCTGCATCCTTCCCAATTTATAACAGCGTACGCATCACCGTGCGCGAAGCGTTGAGCGATTATGGCATCGGCGGCAACGCGCAGGCAAAGAAGACCAGCGTCAGTCGCGGCGTGACATTCATTGCGCGCCCGATTCGGATTTCATTAAGGAATGCCTTTCGCAAAAAGGCGCGGCTGGCTCTCACGCTTTTCACTTTGATTTTAGGCGGCGCAATCTTTATCGGCGTATACAACTTATGGGAATCGTTCGATAAAACGCTGAAAGACATTCAGGGATATTTTCTCGCGGATGTGAACATCACTTTCTCGCGCTCGTATCGCTTCGATGAAATCGAAGAAATCGCGCTGCAAGTCCCCGGCGTGGAAAGCGTGGAAGGCTGGATGGAATACCCCGGCACCGTCATCACCAACGACGATGATGCCGGCAAGCAGGTTCTTTTTGTCGCGCCGCCATCGAGTTCCACGCTGATAGACCCCATCATCACATCGGGACGTTGGTTAACGCCGGGCGATGAGAACGCCATTGTCATCGGCAACCATTTGATTCAAGCCATGCCCCACCTTAAAGTCGGCGATTGGTTAACAATCAAAGCCAACGGCAAGGAAACAAAATGGCACATCGTTGGCATTTACAGCATTACAGGCAATGTCACCCCGCCGCTGTTATACGTCAATTATGAATATCTCAGCAAACTTGTAACCGAGCCCGGTCAAGCGCAATCGGCGCGGGTGATTACCTCCAAGCATGACCTCGAAACGCAGACGCAAATCAACGAACGCTTGAAGGAATTGTATGAAGCGCGCGGGATGCAAGTCACAAGCACGCAGCTGGGCGAGCAATTCATCCGCGACCAAAAAGCGCAGACGGACATCCTCGTTTATTTCATGCTGGTCATGGCAGGGATGATCGCCGTCGTGGGCGGACTTGGCTTGGCAGGCACAATGAGCATCAACGTTTTGGAACGCACGCGCGAAATCGGCGTGATGCGCGCCATCGGCGCAAGCAATATGGATATCCAAAGCATTGTCATCGTGGAAGGTATGGTCATCGGTTTAATCAGCTGGCTGGTGAGCATCTTCCTCTCCATTCCCATTACAAACGCGCTGACCTATGGCGTAGGCATGGCAATTCTCACCGCGCCCATGCCAGCCGTTTACGGCATTCGCGGAATCATCGCATGGCTGGCGTTTACGCTGATCCTCGCGGCGGTTGCAAGCGCGCTGCCCGCGAGAAGGGCGTCAAAGTTAACAGTGAGAGATACATTGGCTTACGAATAATAAACAAACGGCACGCGGACATTTTGTCCGCGTGTTTTTTATTTCCGCTCACCCCCACATTCTTAACACATTTTCTTCACCCATGCATAATTCCCCAATGAGAAAATAAAGTCAGGAAACTTTCGAGCAAAAACCGAAAGGTCAAAAAAATTATCAAGGAGATAAAACATGAAAACAAAAAAATGGTTATGGATTACTCTTGCATCCATTCTTACCCTCGTTGTATTGACAGGCGTTGCCGCCGCAGGATACAGGCTGGGACTGACTCAAAACCCGGAATTCATCAAGCAAATGGCTGAATTACGCGCACAAAGAGTAAGCCAATTTCAAAAGCCGGCGCAAAACCTTGCTCCCCAGCAAAATGTTCCGCAGGGACAGAATCAGCAGCAAGGCGTTCCGCAGGGACAAATGCCCGCGCAAGGATTTTCCCCACGTGATGACTTCGGGCGCGGATTTGATCCTCACTCGAATTTTGAGCGCGGCTCTGATCGCGGATTTGACGGGCGCGACGACTTCATCTCTCCGCTATTTGGACTCATCCGCCTGGCTGTGCTTGCCGCGCTGGGCTGGTTTGGGTACAAGTATGTCCAAAACAGCGGCTGGAAATTGGTAAAGGTTGCCCCCAACGCGCCTGTTTCACAAGACATGCAAAACGCTTAACTTCACCCTTTCTGCCTACACGAAACACCCGCTTTGTGAAAAGCGTGTGTTTTTGTTGTAAAAAAACGCACAGTTTTCACATAATTTCATAACACGACCTTTACACCGGGCGCGTACACTCATAATGTAGAAAAATCCCCTGACGCAGTGGACAAGGCTACGCCGCGTATGGCATAATACAATTACTTTTGAGCCTTATTTTTTCAAGTGAAAACACATGCCCCAAACCATTCTAGTAATTGACGACGAAAAACGCCTGGTCTCCCTTGTGCAAAGCTATCTTGCGCAGGAAGGCTACCGCGTGCTGACCGCATACAACGGACAGGAAGCCCTGCCCATCGCGCAAAAAGAAAAACCCGACTTGATCATTTTAGACCTCATGATGCCTGAAATGAACGGGTATGACTTTATGCGCGCGCACCGCATCCAAAGCGACACGCCCATCATCATGCTCACCGCCAAAGTGGAGGATGAAGACAAAATCATCGGGCTGGAACTCGGCGCGGACGATTACGTCACCAAGCCGTTCAAACCGCGCGAGTTAATGGCGCGTGTCCGCAATGTGCTGCGGCGAACCGGAAAAAATGAGCCAAAAGGTAAAACGCTCAAAGCCGCAAACATCATTCTTGACCGTGAAACGCGCGAAGTGATTGTCGGCGAAAATTCCATTGACCTCACCCCCTCTGAATTTGACTTGCTCGCCGCGCTCATGTCCGCGCCGGGCAAGGTTTTCTCGCGCCTCGACTTACTCGACGTGATTCAAAGCGTGCGGTATGAAGGCTACGAGCACACGATTGACACGCACATCAAAAACCTGCGCGCCAAGATCGAGCCAGAACCGCGCAAGCCGCGCTATATCGAAACAATATACGGCGTGGGATACCGGTTAAACAAAGGATAACGGAAAGACAAATGAAATTAACCACCAAACTTATCCTTGCCTTCCTCTCTGTCAGCCTATTCAGCATCGGGTTGATTGCAATCTTCACGCGCGTTGCCACAAACCGCGAGTTCGAGAAGTTTGTCAATGAAAGATATGAAGAAGAACTTGTAGACCAACTCGAAGAATATTACAAGAAAAAAAACTCATGGGATGGTATCGAGAAGGTTTTTTCACACGACAGATTTGAAAAAGAAAATGATCGCCCCTTATTTTTTTCCATCGCTGACTTAAACGGAAAAGTAATTGTCGCCGGCATGAATCACGCATTAGGGGAAATGATCAGCGCAAGTGAATTAGACGCGAGCGAAAAAATAGAAGTTAACGAAAAAACGGTCGGCATCCTTTTATTGAAAATCAAACCCGATAAAAACCCAATGGAAGATGAATTCATCCGCCGCATCAACGGGTCAATTTTCTTCAGCGCCATTGGGACGGTTGTGCTGGCTTTCATACTTGGGGCAATTCTCTCGCGCACCATCACCCAACCCATCCGCGAGCTGGCCAAAGCATCGCATGAGATCGCCAACGGAAAATTCGACCAGCAAGTCCGCGTGCGCTCACGTGATGAAATCGGCGAGCTGGCAGAGTCATTCAACAAGATGAATAATGACCTTGCGCGTTCCTTCAACCTTCGCAAACAAATGACCGCCGACATCGCGCATGAATTACGCACGCCCTTGAGCCTCATCATCGGTCACGCCGAAGCGGTGCATGACGGCGTGCTGCCTCCCTCGCGCGAAAATTTTGAAATCATCCGCGAAGAAGGCGAACGTCTCGAAAAGATGGTCAATGATTTACGCACCTTGTCACTGGCGGACGCGGGCGAACTTTCTGTGGAATTCCAACCAGTGGACGTCAACCGCTTGCTGCGCGATATTCAATCCCACTATTTGACTCCCTTCGCGGCAAAGCGTGTCACGCTCGACCTCGAAATATCCGCCGCAACTCTCGAAGCGAATCTCGACCCAATTCGCTTCTCACAGGCTGTGACCAATATCCTTGATAACGCGCTGCGTTATACATCGGAAGATGGGCGCGTGGTCATCTCGGCGCGGGAGATTCAAAACGAAATCGAAATTTCCATCGCGGACAACGGCGAAGACGTCACGCCTGAAGAAGCCGCCCACATCTTTGACCGCTTCTATCGCGCCGACCAATCCCGCACCCGCGCCAGCGAATCAGGTGGCTCTGGGCTGGGGCTTGCCATCACAAAATCCATTATCGAAATGCACAAAGGAAAAATTTGGGCTGAAAGCGAAAAAGGAAAAGGGTTGAAGATGGTCATTCGGTTAGGAAAATTACAGAACAAAAGTTAGGGTATAACAACAAACAAGAAACAACCCGCAAGGCGTTTTGCCCTGCGGGTTATTTTTACACCTTACCTGCTTGTCTATTTTTGAACCCTGCCAGCCTGCACACTTCTTTTCGTCCACAAAAAATACGGCACGCCGACAACACTCATAAAAATCAGGCTCTTCACCACGCCAAAGGGGAGCATTATGCCGCCTTCCCTGTCTTCATGCTCACGCTCGAGTCTTTCACCGTCGAAGTCGCTGCGCGTTTGTGTTTGCGTCATCGCCCCGCCAGCGTTCACTGCCGCATACATCATGCCGCCAATCAGGGCAGCCACAACCAAAATTACAAGGATTTGAAAAATGACCTTCATGCCTGCGCGTCCTTTCTTTCCATCATCGGTTTGGTGATCACTTCGCCGCCCGTAAACAAACGCTTGGCAGTAGAAGCGATCCAGTTCCAATGTAAAGCGAGATGCAAGCCCATCAATACAAGCGAAATATTCGCGGAAAGGTCATGCAAGCTGCGCCATGTAAAATTTTGAGGCAGGGTTAATCCCAATGACGGAACAACCGCTTCGGAAATCATAATACCCGAAAGCATGATGAGGATACCGTCAACAAACAACAGCCAGTTCAAAATGTAATTGGCGCGCGAGCCGTTCAATCCTTTGGAAAACAAACGGCTGGACACCCTCACGATCCAATCCCAATTCAACAGCAGGTGAACAATAACGGTTGCGGCAATCGCAATGCTTAACCACTCGTGAATAGAAATCCCGCTGGTGTGCGGATCCATGGCAATTAAAAACGCTGCAAAGGTCAGAATATCGAGCAGCAACTTGATTCGGTTTTGTTTGGACATTCGTATCGCTCCTTTATTTGAATGTCTGTATTTTATGAAAAGACAGAAAATTCAGGTGGAAGAAATACGCTAGAAATGTGAAGAATCTGTAAAAATTAAGCGGGCATGATTCTCTCAGTGGTTTCGATGATTTCCGCTTGAATTTTCCCCGCAGAAAGTTCGCGCAGATCGTTTTGGAATGCGCCAAAAAATTCAACTGGAAATTGCAAAGTCATGGTGACATCCGCGCCAAAATCTTCACCCAAGATTTCCCCGCGCTGACGGGCAGTCATTAAACGCACGCGCTCTAAAAAATTATACGGGATGGCAAGCATCGCCACATGCACGGGGACTCTGCGTCCGCGCCCCACCGCGTTGACCACCAGCTGCGCGGACTCGGTGTATGCTTTGACCAATCCGCCGGTGCCGAGCAGGGTTCCGCCAAAATAGCGCGTGATGACCAGCGCCGCGTCGCCGAGTCCGCTGCCGTGCAAGACAGCCAGCGCGGGTCTTCCCGCTGTGCCGGACGGCTCGCCATCATCCGAGAAATATTCTGTGACCGTGTTCCCGCCGCCGATGATATAAACAGGGACATTGTGCGAGGCATCCGCGAATTCTTTTTTAATGCGCGAAATGAACGCGCGCGCTTCGTCAATGGCAAAGGCAGGCGCAAGCGACGCAATAAAGCGCGAGTTGACCACTGTCAACTCGCGGCGAATTTCAGTAAGGGGGGTGAGGTAGGGCTTCGTCATAAGCAGGTTTACAGACCAATATGGTATCATGTATTTGTTTCATTACAAACTGAAAATCAACAGCAATTCCAAATCTGGAACAAGAAAAGCCAAAAACCAAAAGACCAGCCACAGATTTACACGGATTCGCACGGATTTTTTTAATCAATCGGTGAAAATCCGTGAAACTTGTACTGAGCCTGTCGAAGTATCGGTGGCAAAGGGTTTTAGATTTGGAATTGCTGGAAAATCAAAATCATTTTGGAGACAACGTGAATCCAATGTTGAAGCAAGCAGCGCGCCGGGCGCTTGTCATTGCGCTTATCATTTGCGCGCTGGCAATTGTGTTTTATATAAATATCGCTGTCGTAGTTGGCGGGTTGAAGGGGTTGCTGGATTTTGGTTCCTTTGTCGCGGCGGGGCAGCTCGCCGTCCAAGGGAGAAACCCATATGCGGACGAGTCCCCGCTTATTTTCAACGTCAATTTTTCAGAAATCGGCGTTGCGGGTTCCGCGCCCAATCTCAATCCCCCAATATCGGTGTTGATATTCGAGAGTCTCGCAAATTTTCATCCCCTTCTGTCCGTGCAAGTCTGGAGGTTTTTGACGGTTGTCTTTTATATCTACACTTTTTATATCTTGATACGCAGAAGCAAAGCGACAACGCCGGGCATATTTTGGCGGTCAGTGTGGGCATTTAGCCTTGCCGGCTTTTGGCACACCATCGAGCTGGGACAACTTTATACTTTTTTACTGCTGCTTACCGCAGGAATTATTATCAACATAGAAAAAGGAAAGACCCTAGCGGCGGGGATTCTATTGGGCGTTTTGATAGCCATAAAACCTAATTTCGTTTTTTGGGCAATCGCGCTGGGCGTCGCAGGGTATGGGGCGTCCTTTTTAGCGGCAGGGATTACAGCGCTTCTCATCAGCATAATTCCGCTTTATTTCTATGGCTTTGAAATATATCGCCAATGGTTCGAGGCTTCCAATATTTTCACGCCGCATCTTTTACTTTTTCCGGGCAATAATTCTTTTCAAGGATTGACCGCGCGTTTTGGACTCGCACCGGTAGGAATAGCCATGAGCGCCGCGCTATTCTTTGCAGCGCTGTTCGTCGTTTATAAATACAAGCCCGCTCTTTCAACAGTGAACTTGCTCTCCCTCATTGTGTCGTTATTGATTTCCCCTATCGCTTGGACAGGGTACACCATCCTCATGCTGCCAAGTTTTTTGAGGATTGACGAATGGAAGCGCGAACACTGGATTGCCGCGTATATATTCTCATTCCCCTTCTATCTTGTCTTGTGGTTCTTTCAAAAGGGGTTTTTTAATTTTGTATTCTTTGGGTGGTTCTATGGGTGGGGACTACTCCTTATTTTGACAGCCGCCTTCCGCGATATTATCACCAACAAGTCATAAGCCAAAGGAGAATTCCTATGCCTTGGAAAAAACTCGAAACGACCTTAGCAGTCCTGACCGTAGCGTTAACTTTTGCGCTTACAAACAAAGGCGTTTGGCTTTGCCTATCGGATATAAACGACCCACTTTCTTTTTGTAGTTACGGGCATACAGGCTCGGAACTCCCCCTTCTATTTCTTGCGGTTATTTTTGCCGCCCTGATTCTGTATCGTAAAAAAATGATGGGCGTATTTTTGGAAACCCCGCCCGCGCTGGTATTGTTTATCTTATTCGCCTTCATTTCAGCAGCCTGGAGCGTTTATGCCGCCAGTACCATCTATCATATTCTTGTGCTGGCAATTTCAACCGCGCTGGCAATATTCATAGGCGCGTACTTTTCGCCCAAACAATGGCGCGTTCTCCTATTTTGGTTTTCGGCGGTTACGGTCATAGCAAGCGTCATTTTACTTGTATTCTTCCCCAACGCCGCAATCATGGCAAAGCCTCATCTCGGCTCGTGGCGCGGCATATACTGGCATAAAAATTTTACAGGAAGCTATATGGCGCTGGCGAATATTATCTTTTTGAATTGGGCGTTGAAAACCCTAACCTCGAAGAAAATCGTTATCGCCGCCTGCGCCGCGCTGTACATTCTTTCGCTCATCATTACGGGATTCAGCCTCTCCGCCGCCGGGCTGATGACTTTGGTCGCGTTGAACGGAATACAATTGATTTTGTTTTTTTGGCTGAAAATAAGAAAGCGGCTTGCGCCAAAACATTACTACATCATCATCGGGGCTTCCCTTGCCATCGCGTTGGCGATGTTTGCAAATGCTGACAGCGTCTTTCGACTGTTCAACCGCGCCCCCAACCTGACAGGGCGTATCCCGCTATGGGAGCATCTCATCGAAACGGCTGTTTCCAAAAGCCCGGTGATTGGTCACGGCTTTGGGGCGATATGGGCAATGGAAGATTTTCGCAAATCTGTCACCGCAAATCAGGGCTGGATATTCGAAATCAAAAACGGTCACAGCGGATTTATGGATACCCTCTTGAATTTAGGCATCGTTGGACTCGTCCTGCTGCTGGCGGTTTTTATTTCCGCTATAAAAAAGTCCGCGTCTTATTTTAGCAAAAGCGGAAATATCGAAGACTCCCTGCCGTTGTTGATAATCCTGTACGTCTTTCTAGCAAACCTATCCACGAATTTTATGCAAGATGTCGAATCGTTTCACTGGGTCTTATTGGTATCCGCAATATTCAGCATAAGAAAAGCGGTTAGTTAATATGAGCCTCTTCCCAACAACACTGCCCATACTGTCCGCAGTAGAATCTGAATATCCAGCCAGAGCGAGTAGTTATTGATGTAATATAAATCATCTTCGGTGTGCAGGTGCATGGGCTTATCACTGCGTCCATTGACCTGCCACCAGCCCGTGATGCCCGGCGGAATCGCGAATCGCTTGCGCTGCCAGGGTTGGTATTTTTCCACCAGATAGGGAAGTTCCGGGCGCGGACCGACGAGACTCATATCGCCGCGAATGACGTTGATAAACTGCGGCAATTCATCGAGACTGAAACGGCGCAGGAAATGTCCACTGCGCGTGACGCGCGGGTCATCTTTCGACTTGTGAATGATGTTGCCGTGTTCATCGCGCTTTTCCACCTGACTTTGCAGCTGCTCGGCGTTTTTCACCATCGTCCTGAATTTCAACATCTCGAACAAGCGACCATTTTCACCGACGCGCTTTTGGCGAAACAAAACGGGAAACCCATCTTCGAGCAGAATCGCCAGCGCGGAAAATATCATAAACGGCAGGGATAAAATCAGCGCGACACATCCAAAGAAAATATCGAAGCCGCGCTTGACCATGCGCTCATAGTCGTCAATGGCAGAGGCGCGCAGGTCAAGCATGGGAATGCCGGCAAAATCTTCTATCGCGGTTTTATACAGCGCAAGGTCAAAGAAGCCGAGCGCGACCCAAAGTTGAACGGGCTGGTCTTCCAGCTGTTGAACAATATCGCCCAATTGATGATATGCGGAATGTGGCAGCGCGATAACAACATCGGTGATAGCGTGTTGATGAACGACAGCGCGAATTTGCGCGATGCTTCCCAAAGTCGCGGAAGAAGCATCGTCATCTACAAAACCTAAAAACGAAAGATTCGCCATCCCCGCTTCGCGCATTTGAGTTTGCACGCGCTGACCCAACGCGCCCGCGCCTACCACTATTGCGCGTCGCGTTCGATCCGGCGAGGTATTCTGCGCGCGGAAATACATCCGCGTTAAGATGCGCCACACCAAACAGGAGAGGTACACAAGCAAGATGAAGGTGATGAACAAAGCGCGGGAGACGACGCGATAGGATAGGTATAAAATCCCCGCCGCCGAAATGGACGCGATGCCCATCGCAAGCGAAAGCGCGGTGAACTCATCGGCTGCGCGAAGATGCTTGCGCCCATCGTAAATTGCAAACGCGGAATAAATCGCCACCCAAAGCACGGGAAAGACAAAATATAAAATCGCGGGAATACCAACTTGTGACGGAATTTCTTCGACCCATTCAAGGCGGTTCAGCGCGGGACGAAAAAACGCCGAAAGCCAAAGGCTGAGCGCGACAGCCATTCCGTCGAGCGCCATCGAAAACAAAGCAAAGTTAATGGAGAAGCGTCTTAGCATGGCTCTATTTTATCTAAAAAAGCGCAACAAATCCATGAGGGCTAAAAAGACAAAACGCGGGTTGTGATATAGGTAACGACGCCACAACCGGCGCGGTTCAACCACCAAGCGGAACAACCACTCAAGCCCCATTTTTTGCAGCGTTGACGGAGCCTGCGCGACCATGCCCGCGTGAAAGTCAAACGCCGCGCCCACGCCGACCATCACCGCGCGGATTTGCCCGCGATGCGCCGCCATCCACTTCTCCTGCTTGGGACATCCCAACCCGACGAAGAGAATCTGCGCGCCAGCATCATTTATCTTTTGCGTAATTTCCGCGTCTTCGGATGCGGTCAAGTCACGATACGGCGGGCTGAACGAATATGCGATTTTCAAATTTGGGTAAGCGGCGGAGATATTTTTCAAGAGCGCATCCAACACT
>DZBA01000360.1 GCA_022729775.1 Anaerolinea thermophila
ATCATCGCCGTCACGCATGACCGCTACTTCCTCGATAACGTCGCGGGCTGGATTCTCGAACTCGACCGCGGCTACGGCATCCCCTACAAAGGCAACTACTCGTCGTGGCTCGAACAAAAACAGGAACGCATCCGCCTCGAAGAAAAATCCGAATCTAAACGCCAGAAGACTCTCGAACGCGAGCTCGAATGGATTCGCATGGGCGCGAAGGCGCGTCAGGCGAAAGGTCAGGCTCGCGTCAGCGCCTACGAAAAATTACTCTCGCAGGAATCCGAACAGCGCCGCGAAGAGTTGGATATCTACATCCCGCCCGGTCCGCGTTTGGGCGATATCGTTTTTGAATTTGATGGCGTGACAAAATCCTATGACGATAAACTCATCCTCGAAGAATTCTCCGCGAAGATTCAACCGGGCAGCATTGTCGGCATCATCGGACCAAACGGCGCGGGCAAGACGACTCTGCTCAAGATGATCGTCGGCGCGGAAAAACCCGACAGCGGCACGGTCAAGATCGGCGAGACGGTCAAACTCGCGTACGTTGATCAATCGCGGACTCTCGACCCGGAGAAAACCGTCTACGAAGAAATCTCCGGCGGCGCGGAAAATCTTGAACTCGGCAAACGCAAGATCAACTCGCGCGGCTACGTATCCTCATTTAACTTCGCGGGCAGTGACCAGCAAAAGAAAGTCGGCATCCTCTCTGGCGGAGAACGCAACCGCGTGCATCTCGCCAAGACCCTCACCGAAGGCGCGAATGTCCTGCTCCTCGATGAACCCACCAACGACTTGGATGTGAACACTCTCCGCGCCTTGGAAGAAGCGCTCTCCGAGTTTGCAGGCACCGCGCTGGTCGTCAGCCATGACCGCTGGTTCCTCGATAGAATCTGCACCCACTTAATTGTGTTTGAAGGAGATTCTGTTGCGAAGATGTACATCGGCAACTGGTCGGATTATGAAACCGCGATGATGGAAAAATTCGGCAAGGACTTGACTCCACATCGGGTAAAATATAGAACGATGAAACGGTAATTTTTTGTAGGGGCGAGTCTCAGACTCGCCCCATGTTGGAGGTCTCGTATGGATAAAAAATACGAAATCGGCTGGCGCAATCCGCAGCAGACTGTTCTCGTTGTAACCTATCTGGCTGATCCCTTGTTGAGCGACATTCTGGACGCCAACCTCGAAGCGTTTGCAATGATTGAGAAAATTCCGCATGATGTTATCCTGTTGCACAACGGAGGAAAATACAAGATCGAGACCATAGGGATTGGCAGTTTTCATGACCTGTTGTACAACAAACTTCCGAGCAAACCACTTGAAAACTTAAAACTGATTATTGTGCTGCTCGAAAATAATCACATTCGCAGATTAGCAGGCGCCGCGATGGAAATTCTCGATAAACTCTTTCTCAGACGGCAGATGGTTCAGTCCGTGGGAAGCATGGATGAAGCGGAACGGTTGATTGCAAAGGCTGGATTTTAGGTAAAACCAGCGCGGAGTTAACTTCGCGTCGAGTCAAATACAGAACGATGAAACGTTAAAATAACAAAACGCCCCGCATTTCACGGGGCGTTTTGTTATTCGCGCTTGTATCTTGCTGTCAATACGGGACACTTTGCCGCTTCCGCAATTTCTGCGGTGACGTTGGGGGCGTAGAGTTGGCGCAGGGAATTGGAACTGTACAACGACCCCATGCACAACAGGTCGTACATTCCTTCTTTTACCTCTCCCAAAATTTCTTCTACAATATTTCCTTCGCGCACTTTAACGCTGGCAACCAACCCGTTTTCTTTGGCGGCGCTCAATGCCTGACGCAAACTTCGTCCCACAGGCGTGTCGGTCTCGGTCAGGTTTTGCCAATTTTCGCGGACGATGCGCGCGGTGGGATAATCCAACTCGGCAGGCGGGATGACATGCAGCAGGGTAATTTCGGCGCGGGTTTTCATCGCCATTTGCATGGCAAGGTGTTCCGCTGTCACTTCATAACCCAGCCCGCCAATGCAAATCAACGCTTTCTTCAACGGCAGTTTTGATTCCACAACGTATAAAATTGGCTGGCTGATATCTTCCATTAGGTGACGAATGGAACGGCGCGAGAGTAAGTGCCGTATTTGCGGACGTCCCAGCGGTCCCAGCACAATGATTTCATCATCCTGGCTTGCCCTGCGCGGGATGATTTCCTCCGCGTCTCCATTCTCGACTTCGAGGCTGTATTCCAAGCCGTGTTGCTGGAATAATTCCACAGCGCGCGTGAATACAGCCTCCAGCGGATGCCCATCGTCTATGGCGGCAGGGCTTCGGTTTTCTGTTACGCCAAGCAGCGAGACTTTTGCGCCAAGCGTTGCGGCAAGCCACGCTCCATATTCGATGGCTGGCAAAGTACCTTTGAATCCATTTGTCGCTATTAATAATTTCATACATCCGTCCGTTTATTTGAATAAGATAACGCCCAAAATCCCGGCGCCGACCAATACCAGCGGGGATGGAATATCGAACCAAAATGCAATTGCGCTTAATGCGGCAATGAACAGGGTTCGCTTGTCAATTTTTCTTGCCTTGCCCACGTGAAAGAGTTCCCACGCCACCATGATAATCAGCGCGGCAACGGCGGGACTCATCCCTTTCACAAAACCTTGCAGCCAGTTTTCCTGCTGAAATCGTTGCAGGACAGCCGCGAGCGCCAGCATCATAATGGTGGGTGGAATCATTGCGCCAAGCAGCGCGGTGAATACGCCGGGGATGCCGCCTGCCGCGTACCCAACGAACATGGCGAGCTTCAATGCCTCGCTGCCCGGCAGGATATTGGAAAAGCCCACCGCTTCCACGAATCGTTCCTCGCTCATGACTCTTCCAACGGCTTCCTTGTAAAGCAGTCCCACCGATGCGGGTCCCGATGGCGAAAGCAGGTTCACCTTAAGGAACATCCATAATAGGTTCAACCAGATTGAAAATTTTGAGGGCTTCATGATGAAAGAAAAAAGATTCCGAGAATACCAGCAATGATGATGACAATCCGCTCAGGGATTTTGAACCACATGGTCAGCAGGCTTGCAAGCGCAATAGACCACCCTACCCAGCCAGTTTCCCCGCCTTTTTGAAAAATCTTCCATGCAGTGAACACCATCAGGACAGAGATGGCGGGCGTCAATCCTTCTACGAAACTATTGATCCAAGCCTCGCGGCGCAAGCGGTGAAGAATCATCGTCACGCCGAGAATGATAATCGTGGGCGGAAGAATAGAACCGAGCAGCGCAATCAATCCGCCGGGGATTCCACCCGCCGCGTACCCGATATACATCGCCAGTTGAAGCGCGTCACTGCCCGGCAACACGGACGAAAACCCCACTGCCTGAACGAACTGTTGCTCGGTGACAAATCTTCCCACCGCCTCATGATAGAGCAATCCAACCGAAGCGGGACCGGAAGTGCTGAGTAAATTGACTTTGATGAAAGTCCAGAAGAGTTGGGTAAAAAT
>DZBA01000361.1 GCA_022729775.1 Anaerolinea thermophila
AGAAAGAAACTGGAAGCGCAGCGCAGACTCTTCGAGCGCATGGTTTCCCCGGCGGTGATTGAACAGATTGACCCGAATGGACTTCAACTTGGCGGCAAGCGCACCGACATCACCGCGCTGTTTGCCGATATTCGCGGATTTACATCGTTCAGCGAAAACCGCGCGCCAGAAGAATTGGTGCGTATTCTCAACCGTTACCTCGCGGCAATGGCGGATGCCGTCCTCGCGCAGGAAGGCACGGTGGATAAATTCATGGGCGATGCGATCATGGCATGGTACAACGCGCCGATTCCGCAGCCCGACCATACTTTGCGCGCTGTTAAAACCGCGCTGCTGATTCGCGAGTCGGTGGAAAATCTATATAAGGAATTGCCCGCCGATTCACATTTATCTTTCGGCGTTGGCATTCATTACGGCGACGCGGTATTGGGTTTGATTGGGACCGAGAAAAGGTTGGAATACACCGCCATCAGCGATGCGGTCAACACTGCCAAGCGTTTGCAGGAAAATTCCGCGAAGAATCAAATCTTGATCAGCAAAGAAGCTTACGAGCGCGTGAAAGATGATGTGAACGTGCTGCCTCACGCGGATATGACCGTCAAGGGAAAATCACAGGTGATGCAAGTCTTTGAAGTGGTAAGCGTAAAATAAAAAAAATCCCGAAGTTTGCGCTTCGGGATTTCGTTTTGTTACGGGTCAATCATCGGGGATGTGTAGTACCTGCCGAGCGTATCGCGGACAAGCAGCCAGCCGTTCACGTGCGGCGCAAGCGGATTCAATTTCACTTCCACCCACACATAGCCGACCTCATCCACAGTGACCGAGTTTAGCCGGTATTGCCACATTGAGTCATAGACGGCGGAGACATACGGCGATTGAATTTCGTCATAGCGCCTGCCAGGTCCAGTGCGGACAATCAAGCCGCCGCCAAAGGTAATTTTCAGCGGGCGATATTCCACATACGGGACGGGAACATAGCCGGAGGGCTGGGTCGGCGCGACAGGCGAAACAGGCGTGGAAAACGCGGGAAGGGTAATGACCTGTCCGGGGTAAATTAAATTGATATTCCAAATATGCGGGTTGACCGCAAGAATATCGCTGACCGAAACGCCGTTGCGCGTTGCGATTTGTCCAAGCGTATCTCCCCATTGAACGGTGTAGGTCTTGCCCGGCTGCGGCGGCGCGACCACAGGAGCGGTTGGCGCGGGTAACGCGCCTTCAACCGGAAGGTACAACACCTGTCCGTTGAACACCCACCAGCTCAATCCTGGGTTCGCGGCTTTAATCGCATCCGCTGTTGTTCCGCATCTTGCGGCGATGCTTTCGAGCGTCTCGCCCCATTGCACGGTGACATAATTGGGGCAGGGACCGCCTGCCAGCGCTCCGCTTGTGGCGGCGAAGGAAGTCACAAGAATTGCGACAACCACAAACAATTGAAAAGTTCTTTTTGCTGTCATAGTATCCTCATTTTATGGTTGGTGATTCATTACCTGAAATTGATTTGAGGTTTTGTGAAATAGGAATCGAGCGTGTCCTTGACGATAATCCAACCGGTGGTTGCGCCATTGACGGGTTTTGCAAAGGTAATCTCGACCCACGTAAAGCCCTTTGAATCTACTGTGGTGGAATTTTTTCTGTATCGCCAGTTTGAGCCATACACAGCGGAAACAAGCGCGGAGTCGATGATGGGGTACTCTTTGCCGGGACCTGTCCGCACCAGCAAGCCGCTCCCATACGTCACCCGCAGCACAGAATATTGAGGCGAGGAATCAACCGGCGCGGGCGAATAAGCGGGAGGGGGAACATACGCGGCGGGCGGCGGAACGCTCGCGGAAGCCGGTAAATTAATCACCTGTCCGGGATAAATCAAACTCGCGTTCCAAATTTGCGGATTAACCGCCAATACATCGCTCAATGAAAAGCCCATCCGCGCCGCAACACTGCCGAGCGTGTCGCCCCATTGAATGGTGTACGTGGCGCAGTTTTGCGGTTGATATACCGGCGCGGGCGCAGGCGCGGATGCGTAGCCAGTCGGGATGTATAGCACCTGTCCCGCAAAAAGCCACCAACCAATGCCGGGATTCGCGGCTTGAATTGCTTCGACAGATGTGCCGCAGTATGCCGCGATTCCGCTCAGTGTATCGCCCCATTGGACGGTGATGTAGCTCGCGCAATTTCCGCCAGCCAGCGCGCTGCCCGCGGAACCAAACGACGCGGCTAAAATTGCAACCGCGACGAACAGTTGAAAAGCCCTCTTTGCTGTCATAATTTCCTCGCTTCGAATGTGAAAGTAAACAACTTGCCAATACTATACAACAATTTTGATTTATGTACAAGAAGCGGAGGGGAAACTATCGCGTCGAAATTGACGCCAACAGGCGCAATTTGTGACCGTGATGGCTATAGCCCTGACAAAAGTACCACGACCTCGCGTTGAAAAACTGGTAGAATGTTTGCCAGCGCGTTTAATTCACATTAAAGGAGAGAGGTAAAATGAAAAAATTTGTATTAATGGTTTTTGTTCTTCTGGCGCTTGCCACACTTTTGTCGGCTTGCGGACCCAGCCCCGAGCAAGTGTATTTGGAAAAAGCGCTCAAGCCACTGGAAAATTACTCTGCCAAGTGGACTGCGTTTGCCAATTCATTCGCCGCGATTGACTTCGATAAAGTCGAAACCCAGCAAGCCACCGAAGCGACTATGGCAGAGCTCGACGCTGCGGCAGTTGCGCTAAGCGGCATTCCTGATGCCGAAGTCCCGGAATCTTTCAAGGCATATAACGCAAACTTGAAATCAATTTCCAGCGAAACGCAAGTGATGAACACCGCCCTGCGCGAAGCATTCAAAGCGTATAATGATGAAAATTACGACGAAGCAAACACAAAAATTGAAGCGGCAACCGCAAGCATGGACAAGATCAACCAACTGTTTGAAAAGTTAAATTCAGACCCTGCGCTGCAATAATAAAAGATACAAAAAATCCCCAGATTTTTGAAAGAATCTAGGGATTTTTGATTCCGTGCCTGAGAGAGCGTTTCTTAAGTCTTTTTTGTACACGGATTTGACGGATTACACGGGAAAACACGGATTTTTAGTAACTACTCAGCCTGTTAAATATTTCTTTTGTAAATACAGACCCTAAGAGACTGTTTAATAAGTACCTTTCTGTACACGGATGACGCGGATTTCACGGATTCTCACGGAAAAATCTTAAAAAAATCCGCGTAAGTCCGCGTAATCCGTCAAATCCGTGTACAAAAGGCTTGTAGCGCATAAATCAAGAAGGTTAAACCGAGTTATTAAACAGTCTCTAAAGGTTTTTCCCGCAAACCGAATTCTAAATTCGCAAGAATCCGCTGTCAAAAGGTCATTTTCGTTAGCAAAGAAACCTTTAGGGTCTTGCCCTGAGTAGTTACGATTTTTATAGGATTTATCCGTGAGAATCCGTGAAATCAGCGTAATCCGTGTACT
>DZBA01000050.1 GCA_022729775.1 Anaerolinea thermophila
TTTGCGTCATCAAAACAGATGACGTGATACAGAAAACGTTCACAACTCATTTCCGCAGCGTGGTTGTTTTCGGTAGGGCAAGAATGCTCACAGAAGACAGCGAGAAAAAATACGCGCTCGAATGTCTTGTGGAAAAATACTCCCCCGATTACATCGCGGAAGGAAAAATTGAAATCGAGCGCGAATGGAATGTAGTCAGCGTGGTGGAACTCCAAATCGAACACATGACAGGCAAAGCGGCAATCGAAATTATTAATGGTAAAGCGTAGGAAATTACCTTGAGCCAAAATCGCGCAATCTTATGAACACAACCATCTTAAGTATCCTATTGGGAATCGGCGGCATGTTTGGGTGGGGAATCTATGATTTTCTAGGCGGCGTTTTTTCAAAACAGATTGGCTCTTTCAAATCCCTGTTTTGGTCGCAGTTGGCTGGCGCAATCTCCATACTGCTGATTGCCTTCGCCTCCCGCGCGGAATTTCACATCCCCACACAGGCGCTCCTCTTGTCGCCCGTTGCAGCTATTGTCTACTCGGCTGGTTATTTGTTTTTCTTCAAAGGGTTTGAGAAAGGCAACGTATCCATCATTGCCGCCACCATGAATCTGTGGGCTGTGTTCACCATGTTGTTTGCTTTTATTTTTATGGGACAACGGCTCACCGTCACCCAAACCATAGGCGTATTTATGATTATCTCTGGCGCGACGATAGCCTCGATAGACTGGGGCAGCATTGCAAATCAAAAATTTCAACTCTCACTGGGCGTCAAGGAGGCGGTCTTCGGCGCTTTCTTCTTCGGCGTCTTTTGGAATATCAGCGAAATAATTTCCGAAGAAATCGGGTGGCTATTAACAACTCTCCTTGTGAAATTTGGAATTGTCATATTCTTGTTGATTTTCTCCTTTGCCGTAAAACAAGAGGTTGGATTAATAAATAGTTCGACAAAAACAAAATACGCGATTCTATTAATGGGCGTGATTGAAGTCTGCGCGGTGGCGCTCGTGAATTACGGGCTGACCATCGGCGACGCAATCTTGATTACGCCCATCGCGTCCGCTTTATCCATTGTGACGATTACGCTGGCTGTGATTTTTTTGAAAGATAAAATCACAAAGATTCAAGGATTTGGAATCGCAATGGCAATCCTCGGCATCGTCGCAACCGCATTCTGATATAAACGCGCTAAACAGAATCCCCTTTTCATGGCATTGATCATCTTTGATTATGACGGCGTACTCGCAGACACGCTCGACGATTTACTCCAGTTTGCCCAAAAAGCATGTAACCAGTTGGGCGTAAAGCATTTGGTCACAAAAGATGACCTGGGCAATCTCGAAGTGATGTCATTTACGTCATACGGGCGCGCGTGCGAAGTCCCCGAACATCTGGTGGACAAGTTCGTCGAAATTTGCCTGAACCTGTTCGCGGAAAAGAAATCCCCGCCCGCCATCTTCACGGGTTTGGGCGACGTCATCAAACAACTTTCCATCAATCATAAAATCGCAGTTGTGACAACAAACTCATCGCAAAATGTAAATGCTTTTCTCACCCAACACGGCTTGAAAAGTCTCATCCATGCCGTATATGGAGTGGATTCACCCGGCTCGAAAGCGCAGAAAATATCAATGGCGCGGAATCGACTTCTGGAAAATAAGCAAGAATCGGCGTTTATGGTAGGCGACTCCTTAAGCGATGTTCTTGCGGCAAAAGAGGCAAACGTCGCCAGCATTGCAGTGACATGGGGACATCAGAGTCTGGAAAATTTACTTCGCGGCAACCCTGATTATGTAGCCAGTTTTCCGCATCAGCTTATCGAGATGATTACAAGACCACCTTTGGTGTCTGTGTTTACAGACGAAAAAAAAGTGTTATAGTTTCAATATCACATAGACCCTAAAGGTTTGGAAACCTTTGGGGTCTTTAAAAGAGGACAAAACATGACAACTCCAAAATGGGTGAAAGACGCGGTTTTTTACCAGATATTTCCAGACCGATTCGCGCGCGGAAAACGCATGACGGACATCGGCTTTGAACCCTGGGACTCCGCGCCGACAGTTCACGGATTCAAAGGCGGCGATTTATACGGCGTGATCGAACATCTCGATTACTTGCAAGAGCTGGGCATCACCGCAATTTACTTCAACCCCGTCTTTGCATCGGCTTCCAATCATCGTTACCACACCTACGATTATTTCAACATTGACCCGATCCTCGGCGGCAACGACGCGCTGAAAAAATTGATTCAAGCCGCGCACAAACGCGGAATCAAAATCGTGCTGGATGGCGTATTCAACCACGCCTCACGCGGCTTCTGGCAGTTTCATCACGTCCTCGAAACGGGCGAAGGCTCGCCTTATAAAGATTGGTTTCACTTCGACGAAGACCGCTTGAAGTTCCGCAAACATTGGGGAGCCTACCCCACCCAGGCGGAAGAAAAAATGCTGCAAAATGCGGGCAGCAGGGAAGTCATCGGATATTCCGCGTGGTGGAATTTGCCCGCGCTGCCGAAGTTCAATACGAATAATCCCGCCGTGCGCGAATTCCTGTTCAGCGTCGCGGAATATTGGATCATGCAGGGCATTGACGGCTGGCGGCTGGATGTCCCCGCCGAAATTGACGACGATGAATTCTGGCGCGAGTTCCGCCGCCGCGTGCGCGCCATCAACCCCGACGCATACATCGTCGGCGAGATTTGGCATGAGGCGCAGCGCTGGCTGCAAGGCGACCAGTTCGACGCGGTGATGAATTACCTGTTCACCGCCGCTTCGCTGAGTTTCTTCGCCGCAGACCATCTCGACATGCGCGTCATCAATCAGGCAGGCGGATTGAAAGACCGCGTGCATCGCATGGGCGGCGAAGGCTTTGCCAATGAAATCGAGCGCATCATCAATTTATATCCGCGCGATATTTCCTTCGCGCAGTTGAACCTGCTCGACAGCCACGACATGCCGCGCTTTTTATCCTGCGCGCACGGCGATAAAAATTCGCTCAAACTCGCGTGGCTTTTCCTGTTCACCATCATCGGCGCGCCGTGCATCTACTACGGCGATGAAATCGGCGTGGACGGCGGGCATGACCCCGAATGCCGCAAATCCTTCCCCTGGGACAAATCGCAGTGGGACAAGGATTTGCTGGAATATGCAAAGGCGTGCATTACCTTACGCAAGGAACACAGCGTCCTGCGGCAGGGCGATTACAAGCGCATTTACACGGATGATAAAGTCGCGGTTTACGCGCGCTTCAACGACAAAGAAAATATCATCACAGCGTTCAACACAGCGACAGAAGAAAGAACCATCGAATTACATTTCGAGAAAAAGCCGCATATCCTCTTTGGCAATCCCATGATTCAGGAAAATAAAATCACAATCCCCCCGCGCAGCGGGGTGGTGTTGAAATAAATCTCGATTTATTAAGAAAATAAGTATATGGTCGCAAATTGAAGAAACGCAATTTGCGACCATATTTTTTTTCGATAACTATGTTATAAGTTGGGTGTTTCATTATAAAACATAGGTATTTTGAGCAAACCTTCGGGATGTGCCACGTAATATGGTGAAGCAGAAAGATAGCCAAAGGAGTCTTTATGACAGAAAATGCGTCTCGCAAGCCAGAAGAAGTTTTATCGAAAATTCTTGCTGACTTGCAAAGCAAAGAAGTAGAGTTCCGTCTCGAAGGCATCGCCCAGCTGCATCAAGTCGCATATAGCAGCGAAGCAATTCGCAACGAGTTGGAAAAACTCGCGCTGCATGACCCAAATGAAGATATCCGCGCGGAAGCATTGAGCGCGCTTGACCTTGCCACGCAGAAAAATGTCAGCAGCAAGTTGAGTAAACTCACCCCCAAAGAACGCGGCGTCATCGCGCGTGAAATTTCGGGATGGGAAACCTCAGGCTTGCTGGAAAAACAAAACGCGCAAATCATTCGCAAGCGATATGAGTTTGACCTTACGCCCGCGATTGCGCCGAAGACCCAAAACCAGCCTGTGAAAGAATCCGCGCAGGAGACTCAGCCCGAAGCAAAGTCCGCGCCCGCGCCTGTTCCGCAGGTCTCATCCCCCACGCTCACGCAAACCTTATTAAGCGAAACCAGCATCAAGATAGCGTTGTATCTCGGCGCGTTTTTTGTGATTGCGTCTGCGACAATTTTTGCCGCGTTGATAGAAGTCATCCGCCTGCCGATTTTGATTCTCGGCACGCTGATTTTCGGCGGCTTGGCTGTCGCCATTAAAAAGCGTTTACCACAGCCAAGTTTTACATTGTTCATTGTGTTCTCGTTTTTGCTGCCCATCACCGCCAACGTGCTGGAAGAAACTTTTAATTTGTCGCTGCCCTTCATTGCCGCATATTGGGTGTTTGTATCCGCGTTTATGGCATTGATTTGGGCGGGCGGAACATGGCTCTATGAATCGCGGTTGTTCAGCGTGACCGCTTTTGTTTCGCTGGTGATTTCGTTCTACCGCGTCGGCGATATGTTCGATGCAAACGCGGAGTTCTACCCCATCATGCTTGGACTTGCCGCGCTGGCGGGTTTGCTCGGCGCGTGGATGATGAAGCAATGGCGCGATGGGAAATTTGCGCTGCCGCTCTTCCTTTCCGCGCAGGTGTTACAGGCGGCGACCATTGCCACATCCATGTCTGTATACATTGCGGGCTTCATCAATAACGAGTTGCCGCTGTGGAATCTCGCGCACATTCTCACATGGGGATTTGCGTTTACATTCTATATTCTTTCCAACAATCTATATCCATTCATCCTTTTTCCCTGGTTTGCCGCTGGCGCCTTGGTTGGGATGCCGTTCTTCATCGGCGCGGCATTTGAATTGGAAGAGATCGGTAACGCAATTACATTTTCAGTTTGGGGACTCTTCCTCGCGGCAGTCAGCGAAACCGCGCACTGGCTGGAAAAAATCCGCAAGTATAGTTTGCCTGTTCTGGTCATTACCATTTTCATATCCATTTACGGAATCAGCATTGCGTTTGCAAACAACGAAACAACAGGCTTTGCGGTCTCGCTTTGGTTTGCGTTGATATTCGCCGCGCTGCATTTCCTTCGTCCGCGCGGATGGTTGTGGGCTTTCGCGCTGCTCAGTTTCATTTTTGCGTATTTCACCTTCTTTAATTTACCCTTCCTAAAAAATACGGATATTTTCTTTGGCTATAAATTGCTTGGGTTGAGCGTACTATTCCTGTTGCCCGATTTATTCACATCAAACGATTTCAGCGTCAACCCACATTGGAGAATTGCCCCACGCGTTTACGGCATATTTATTACGCTCATCAGCCTGCTCACATATTTGATTACTGAAGAATATTTCGATGCCGCCATCATGTTTGGCGTTTACGCAATCTTTTTTGCGCTTTACACCTTTGCGCAGCGTAAAGCCATCTATGGTTATTTGCCCGCCTCGTATCTCGCGCTCACCATCATCTACCTCTTGAATTACCTTGATGTGGACGCATGGCTGCCCGCGCTGACGACTCTTTCCGCGCTGTACTTTGGAATGGGCGCAATACTCCGCGCGCGCGAATCTTGGTCGCGGATGTTGCGCAACAGCGGACTTATTCTGGGCGGGCTTGTTGCCGTTGCCGCGTTGATATTCACCAAATCGCATGGCGGATGGTACGCGCTGGTCATCGGCTTGATCTTTGCCGCGGAAATGTATATCAGCAAAAATGGCTGGTTTGAAATGGGGCTGCCCATCCTGTTCAGCATCGGCGCGTTTTTATTCTTAAAAGAATCCAACGTGGAAGAAAACGCCTATCACCTGTTGACATACAGCTTCATCTGGCTGCTCAGCGACCTGACCACGCGCCTGACCTTCGCAAACCCGCGTCCGCTGCGCGTTTTTATACGCGGTGTCGGCGCATTGATTACAGTTGTCAATTACGCTATCCTCATCTTCGATGCGACGCCGCGTGTTGCGCCTATTTCCTTCGGCGCATATTTAATTCTGCTCGCGCTCATCACCCTGATTTATCGCAAACCCGATTTGCTTTTTACGGTGACGACAACCTTTCCGCTCTTCGTAATTTTTCTGCTGCGCGAGTTTGATTTTACGCGCTGGATTCATCCGCTCATCATCATCGCGGTTGGCTACTATGGATTGGGATTCATCCTGCGCGCGCTGAAAATCCTCAAAGGCTGGGATGCCGTCTTGCTCACCAGCGGACTCGTCGCGGGCGGAATCGCATCGCTTGGCGCGGTCATTCTCGGCGGACTCGACGCGGCGCTTCCGCCCGCGCTGGCAGCGACCCTCTTCGCCGTCGAAGCGTTCGCGCGGAAAAACGTCTGGCTGGGATTCCCTGCCAACGGCTTTTATCTGCTGGCGTATTTCATCATTCTCTATGAATTAGATGTTGACCAGCCGCAGTTCTACTCCATCGGCGCGGCGCTGCTTGGAATCATTCAGCATTACTTCCTCACCCGCGCAGAGAGCAAAACGGGCGCGTTCATCATGGGCATGGTCTCGCAGTTGACCTTGCTTGGCACAACCTATATTCAAATGGCAAATACAGAAAGATTGCTGTACTTCTTCTTTGTATTGTTCTTTCAAGCGATGGCGGTCATCGTCTACGGCGTTATCACCCGCTCGCGCAGTTTGACCTTTACCCCCATTGGCATCATCGTGCTGGGATTGTTCACCGTGCTGTATTCCGCCCTCAAAGGACTCGGCGCGGTTGTGCTGGTCGGCTGCTCTGGCGTGATACTGCTCATGCTGGGGATTCTCGCGGTCATCCTGCGAAGCAGGATTTCAAACATCAGCGAGAAGATGAACGATTGGAAAGCATAAATCATATAACAAAAACGGCTCGACATAAAAACATGTCAAGCCGTTTTCTCTTTTAGGTTTTCCTTCCTACAATGCCCACGCCAACATCATTCCAAAAATGGCGATGATTGCGCCAATGTGCAAAAATAAATTACTGGTTGCAATGATGTTTCCGGGAATGATAAACTGCAAGAACAGGTTAATAACAATTAAACAAATTCCAATCAGCGGCAATAATCCTTTGCGGTGGGCGAGAAATTCAGATAAGCGGTCAAGGAATTTAGACATGGTCTTCCTCCATAAAATTTTCTTCGATTTCAGTTTCTTTTTTACTCTCAATATGCTTTGCGTGCCAGGGGGTAAACTGCGCCAGCAGCCTGCCGGGGATACGTCCGTGCATAACCATGCCGCCGCGCTCATGTTCCACACGCTCCACTTGTCCCAGCTCGTGGAAGAGAGAAATCAGCGCGCCTTGCTGGTATGGCAGGCGCACATGAATCGGCGAATAAGATTCATATAATTCCTCGCGCAGCAAATTCAGCAATTCCTTGACGCCCGTCCCATCCTTTGCAGAGATGGCGGCGGCTTTCGGGAATTCCTTCAACACTTCGCGCGCGCCTTCAGGGTCGCGCAACAAATCGGACTTATTGAGCGCGGTCACCATTGGGATATGATCCGCGTCAATTTCCTTTAAGGTTTCCTGCACGGCTTGATATTGATTGAGCGCGTTGGGGTGTGAAATATCCACGACATGCAAAAGCAAATCCGCTTCGGCAATTTCTTCGAGCGTGGCATGAAACGCCGCAATCAACGCCGTCGGAAGTTTTTGAATGAAGCCTACCGTGTCGGTAAATAATGCCTGCTCGTTTCCTGAAAGCTGCACTTTGCGCGTGGTGGGGTCAAGCGTCGCGAAGAGCTGGTCAGCCGCGTAAATTTCAGATTTGGCAATGCGATTCAGCAGTGTGGACTTGCCCGCGTTGGTGTATCCAACAAACGCGACGGTGGGAATCCGCGAGCGTTTTCTCTGCGCCCTATATCTCATGCGATGCGCTTCGACTTTTTCCAACTCACTTTTGATGTGCGTAATGCGCTTGCGAATGGCGCGCTTATCCACTTCCAATTGCGTTTCGCCGGGACCGCGCAAACCAACTCCGCCCGTAGAGCCTGCGCGTCCGCCGCCGCCGCCCGCCTGACGTTCAAGATGCGTCCACGCGCGGGTGAGTCGCGGCAGGTTATATTCATACTGCGCGAGTTCCACTTGCAACATCCCATCGCTGGTGCGCGCGTGCTGCGCGAAGATATCGAGAATCAACGCGGTGCGATCAATGACGCGCAAATTAAGCGCCTTCTCCAATTCGCGTTGATGGCGCGGGGATAACTCATCATCGAAGATGACCACATCGGTCAGGGTCTCTTCCGCGAGGGCTTTCAACTCCTCCACTTTGCCGGGACCAATATAGGTAACGCCGTGCGGATGGTCGAGTCGTTGCGTAAGTTCGCCCACCACGTCCACGCCTGCGGTATCGGCAAGCAGGGCAAGTTCCGCGAGGGAGTCTTCCAGCGTGAGCAATTGCTTCGCGCCGCGAATTTCCGCGCCGACTAAAAATGCGCGTTCTCGCGGCGGTGTCGTTGAATGAGGGATTCTTTTTGACATTCGTTTCCTATGTTATTTCTTTTCTGCATCCCCAAATAATTTCGCTACGCGCGGATCGGTCGGTTCGGCGTGTGTGGGCAATAAAATATGGAAGGTCGAGCCGGGTAATTTCACTTCATCGCAGCCTTCGGATTCAACCCAGATCGTGCCGCCATGCGCTTCGATAATTCCCTTGGTGATGGAAAGTCCCAAGCCGGGACCGCCGCCCTTGAATTTGGTCTTACCGCTGGAATGTAAGTCTGTGCGCCCAAGTTGACCGAATTTTTCAAAGATGCCAGTCTGGTCTTTGGGTGAAATACCAATGCCGGTATCGGTGATGGTGATTTCCACAAAACCGGGCAACATGCGCCCATCCACTGTAATAATTCCACCGTCGGGCGTGAACTTAATGGCGTTGGTGGTCACGTTGTAGATTGCCTGATACAGCCTGCCAGAGTCTCCATAAATCATCAAGTCTGTGCCTTCGAATTCGTTGATTGTCAAATGCTGTTTGCGCTGCGCGAGCGTAGATTTCAAATCGTTTTGTAAAAGCGTGATGAGGTGCGAAATCCACATCGGCTGGATGTTAAGTTTGAGCAGGTTGTTATCTATCAACGAGACATCGAGCATATCTTCGATGATGCGTTTCATACGCCCAATGCCTGTCCTCATGCCCTTGATGAAGCCATCCATTTGCGTCTGCCCCGCTTCGGTCATCATGTCTGCCATCATGGTCGCGTATCCTTCGATAAGGGTCAGCGGCGTTTTTAATTCATGCGCGGTCACAGAAATAAAGTTCGATTTTTTGTGATCCAATTCCTGAAGTTTTTCCTGTGTCTTGCCAAGTTCATCTGAAATGTGCGTCACGCGCGTTTCCATTTCATAGCGGACAATAACACTCAGGCTGTGCGTAAAAACAGGCATGATTGCCGCAATCACTTCGAGCGCGTCTTCCTTGTTGAGCGCCTCGCGCGCCACTTCGATGGTCAGCACAATGATGCGGTTCATCACGAAGGAAACATAATAACTGCCTTCCTCCAAATTCGATTCAGTGGATGAGCGTCCCCAATCATAAAGAATCGGGTCGAGCCAGGCGGTATTACCGGTGGCAACCGTTTGCTCCAGCAGGTCGTAAAATCTTTCCAATTGTTCCAGAAAACCGACGCGCACGCCCTCGCCGCTTGCAAGGTCGCGAGCGACGCGCTCCGCCCATATTGGGCGTATCTTCTGGAGGGCATCCTGTATCGTCATTCCGTTAAGTTTAAGCCCTGTTGCGTCTTTTGAACAGTTTGAATTATTGAAAAAGCATTACCCAGACACAATGGCGCGCAGGTACGGAATCCGCTGGAGAATGGCAATCACCAAATACGAGACGATAAAAACCAGCGCGGCTAAGACCGGAATCATCACATAGGGTGACCCGGATAACTCGGTGAGTTGAAACCCCAAGACTCCCTTGCGGATGATGGTAAGCGCAAGCGCGTGTACCAAATAGATCCCAAATGTAGAGGTGGAAAGCCCGCGCGCCCAACCTAACGCTCTGATATTCAGCCGCGCGCCAAGATTCTCTCCCACGTATTTCAACCAAAAGAATATGGATATTGTCATCAGGACGATGTTCAAACGCAGATAGTTATGGTAATAATCCAAATAGCCCTGCCTGACTTCGCTCCACCTGTAGGTGGCGACAATGGTATAGATGGTCAAGAAAACGTAAGACAGCCCGGCAAATGCGGCGGCGCGGCGCGAGACGTTCAAACGTCCCAGCACATAACCCAAATAAAAATAGCCAAAATATTGGCTGAAAAATTTCAAATCCACTGCGGTATCAAAATTCAAATAGGAGTGTTCCAAATAGTCCAACGCGGGACCGAATGCCAGCCATATCCCCGCCAGATACCAAAGCGTAGTTTCATCGGCAAAGCGGACAAAAGAGCGCAGGGCTGGCACAAATAAATAAATTTCCAACAAGGTATACACAAACCAAAGGTGATAATTTGCCGGTCCTTTCAGTATTTCATAGGTCATGGCTTTAAGCGCATTGAAAAATGTAAAGTTTGCATATCCGCCATTTTGCCACATCAAATAAATCACAGACCAGACCATCAGGGGAAAAATCACCTTGCGCACACGGTTCAAATAAAAACTGCGGATATCTTCCTGGCGGCTGAGCAGCAAATATCCGCTGACCATAAACAGCAGCGGAACGCTGACACGCGCAATGGAATTGTAAATGATGCCCGCCATCCAATCGGAGCGCGGAAGTTCTTTCCAGTCAGTGTAAATGGGGCTTGCGACGTGAATCACTACGACAAAGAAAATGCTAATTACCCGGACAAGATCGAGCCAAAAGATATGTTGTTTTTTCTCAAGATTCATAAGATGATTTTACCGCAAGAGATAAAAGTCGTCTTACAATTTTTGGCGCAAAAAGCGCCGCGCAAGTGTTTTTATAACGCGCAAAGAGTGAATTCATAACAATTCGTCAGAAAACAAGCCAAAATTGACTGCGCTTAAAACCTTTACATGCTGGATATTTAATGTATGATATGAAATATCAATGGCGTTTTTCCCGGCTCGACCACCGGGGGAGGCGCTGTTCATTTTAATCCACTAAAAAAAGGAAATTTTATGAATGTCCAAGCAGCCAAGTTCCTATCTGTCTTCTAAGTTAGAAGGTCGCCTGAAAGCCGATAAAAGCGGAAACAGCATCTTTGCCATAGAACCCATTAAGAAGGGTGAATTGGTCGCTGTTTTCGGCGGCGTTGTATATGAATGGGAGACCTTTATCCACCTACCCGAACGTGAGCGCAGTTTATGCATCCAGGTTGAAGATCGTCATTTTCTGGTGCCGCGCCCCATTGGTGAGGGAGATTATGTCAATCACTCGTGCAATCCGAATGCAGGTCTTTCGGGCCAGATTGGACTTGTTGCCATGCGCGACATCAAAATCGGCGAGGAAGTTTGTTTCGATTATGCCATGTCTGATACCATGCCCTACGATGAGTTTGAATGTTTGTGCGGCGCGCCCACCTGCCGCGGCATCGTAGGCGGAAACGATTGGCAGCGACCGGAACTTCAAAAGCGTTACGCGGGTTTCTTCGCCCCGCATGTGCAGCGCAAGATAGACGCGCAAAAAGCGGAACAACGCGCTTTTGCGCGCGCGATGCGCAGCAGCAAAGCAGGCAGGTTTGTCACTGCCGCGCCCACCCCGGTATATAAATAGACAATAAAAAGCCTTGTGATTTTTTCACAAGGCTTTTTTATTTTAACAAAGCGATGCACTACTCAAACAACCATGCAAGGGCATTTTTTTCTTCTTGAAACATCTTCATACTGATTCCGCGATTTACCGCAACAGTTTCGGCAAACAAGCCATCTTTCATTCTCAAAACATCCACTACCACCGCAATTTTGACATCATACGAAATGACATCTTTATGCGTTGTTCTCTACCGGACAAGATTAAAAATCCTGTTGGTTTTGTATCCAAATGGATTTCGAAAACGCCTGTAAAACATGAAAATTCCACTTTTGACCGAGTTTCTGTAAGTTTCCTGAGTAAACTTGTGTAAACAATTTATTTTGTCCGGTAGAGAAATGCGTTGACGAAAACTCAAAACTTGTAATGGTGGAAGGCGTATTCTTTATGGCGGTCGTATCTACCAATATGCTTGCCACACGATGCTCTTGAAGCATCACCACCGCTTTTTCCCTTGCCTGCGTCAAGTCTGTCAGGTCGCAGACACCGTAATGGGTCACGCGGACTGCGCGGATATTTTCATCGAATTCGACTTTATGTGCCATGATTTCATCCTCTTGACAAATTATGTTATCCAACCACTGATGATGTAAATAAATATAATTTTAACATACAGGTAGAAATAATGGGAAATGGATTTTGAAAAAAGCCCTCTGCGTTATGAATGCGGAGGGCTTTGCGGTTTACGGAATGTACGTCGAACAATTGAATGTGGCAGTATATATCATCTGCTCGGGGGCAAGCCTAGCCCAACAATCGGAAACCGGTTCGTTTCCGGGGCATAACGCCGGGTCAGATTCTTCCATTTTGAAAAGCGTCAAACAAAGGGTATCGCCCTTGCGGAAACCGCCGCCAATTACGCCCGCGCCGCCTAATCCATAATTCATATCATCCACCCAGCCCGAACTCTGCAAGGTGGAAATTCCCGGCGTGATGAAGATGCTCAAATCTTTTACCTGCTCGCCAGTTTCAGAAATGGAGATTTTACACCCAAGACCGTTTTGCTTATTTATAAAATCTTCAAACGGAGCGGATGAAGTCACAGTGGCGGGGAAGCCAATGTTTGCAGACAAGGCATTACTGAGCGCGTTACATTCATCTATATTAAACGGCTGATAGCCGGACTGAGCGACAGGCGCAGCTGCGGGAGGCTCTGTCGGCGCGGGCGCGGGACTTTGCAACGCCGCCGCTGTTTGCGTCAAAGAAACGACAACAGCCACATCTGTGCTGATATCTTTCTTTGCGCATGAAGCGACAAAAACAAAGAGTAACGACAAAACGAACAAGGAAACGGGTGAAATTTTCTTTGTGTTCATAAAATCCTCTTTTCTATATTATCGATATGGAATGATGTAAGACTTATTCCAAATATATCACGTCCCCTCATCAATCCAAAACATTTGTTAAGAATTGGGGTATAATGCTGAAACCTTAACAAATATGAATCAATCAATATTTGCCCGGTAATTTCAATCAAAGCAGGCATTATCTTTCGATCAATATGAAAACCACAACCCTACTGGTTATAGAATCCCGACACGCAGAAATCCCTTCTTTTGCAGCTGATTTGCAGAAGAAGGGATTTGATGTCCAAATCGCGCAGAACGGAAGCAAAGCCGTCGCGCGGTTGAAAGATGTCAGCCCAAGCCTGGTGGTAATCAATGCCGCGTCATTGAGAAGCACGGGGTTACGCATCTGTCAATCCATCCGCGAAAAAGACCCGAAGCTGCCCATCATCCTTATTGTTGAAAACGAAGAAGATGTAAATAAAGACGCGGCAGACGCGGTGCTGGCGCTGCCTTTTACCGTTCAAAAACTGGCAAACCGAATCAAACCGCTGCTGCCCGGTGATGGCAAGAACGTGCTGCATGTGGGACCCATCCGCCTCGACCTTGAAAAACGCCGCGTGCGCTGTTTGGGAAAAAGCACCAAGCTCACTCCGCGCCTTGTGACGCTGCTGCATCTTTTAATGGAAAAACACGGTGAAGTAGTGGAGCGCGAGCCGCTCTTCAAAAAAGCGTGGGAAACAAATTACACCGGCGATACGCGCACGCTCGATGTCCATATTTCATGGCTGCGCCGCGCAATCGAAATTGACCCCGACAATCCCAAATTCCTAAAAACGATTCGCGGGGTCGGCTATCGGTTAGATATTTAACTGAAATTGTTTTCCTTGAACCGTCACCAATCGGACACAGACCGCGTGTCCGATTTTTGTTTTAAGTTCAAGCGGAATTTCCCCGCTACGCGCGTGACGATGCGCCTGCGCCGCGCTTCGAAAAGTCTTCCCATCCCAATCTGGGTCAACTTCCCAAAAATCAACATCGAGCGAAGTCTCTAAAAGAATCGAATCTTCGCTGGCGCGTATTTTTATGTTTTTAGATTCGCGTAAAACCTTATACACAATGGATGCATCTCGTTCCATTGCAAACACAGCGGAAGTT
>DZBA01000362.1 GCA_022729775.1 Anaerolinea thermophila
GCTTACAAGGCGGATGCTCTGCCGATTGAGCTACGTCGGCAAGCGATTAAGCAGGGGGATTATACCAAATCAACGCCCCGAGTCAAGATTATTTGCTCAAATCTCTGGAAATTGATTCCATCTGCGCGAGGATGACCGGAACCTGTCCGCTGGGGACATTGACACGGTACATGTGCATAAATCCATCACCTAACATGATTTTGACCTTATGCCATGAAGCCAGTTGCGGCTGCATCTCACCCAATACGAGTAAATCAATCGCCTGCTTCCATTGCGGATGAGTCTTTTGATAATCGCCAAGCATACTCATCGTTGATGTTCGGATTGGGAAAAAGTGCGTCGTTTCGACAAAGCGGGCATCTTGCGAATTTTCCAACAGCCAGCGCGCAAACAACCACGCCGCCAATTGCTTATTTTCATCGGACTTGAGAATCGCGTAAGATGAACCGTAGACAAGCAGCGCGTCTTCATCTTCGCCGGGGAAGGCAATGACAGACCATTTATCCCTGCTGTTTGCGGATGCAAGCGCGCGCGCAACGCCGGGCAAATCCTCGAGGCTTGCGGTGATGAACATTGCCTCGCGGTTGGCAAATGCAGTATGCGGATTTGCTTCTGCTGATTGCCACGCGCAAGTCTTTTCGGAAAGTTCGCGCAGGAACTTGAAAGCCTCGATATTTTTTGGCGTAAGGAAACGATAATCACTGCCTTCCAACACGCCGCCTTCAAACGCAAGCATCCACGCATAAGCGGTCATCGGTTCGGTATCCACAAGCCAGCCACCCAGCGAGTCGTTCTGCGGGATTTCATCCTTTAACATGGATTGCTGCGCGCGGCACGCCTGCTGACGAAAATCTTCCGCGATGGCGGGCGGAGAATCGAAACCGAGTTCGCCAGCCCAGGTTTGGTTCCAAAGCAAAAAACGCGCGTCACGCTGCGCGGGGACAGCTACGCGCTTATCTCCAACGCGGTCTTGATTCCAAAACACCGGCGGAATATCGCCCGCGTCCATTCCATATAACGGGTCTTCGACATAAGGCGTCAGGTCGGTGACGACTCCGTTGGCATCCCACAACAGCGCATGTTCAGGCAGCGCGATGACAAGGTCGGGTTTTTCAACCGTAGGCAGGGATGTGTTTACGCTCTCGAATAAATTCGAAAAATTGACAAAGCCCTGCGCGCTGACTTTGATGCCCCATTCGTTTTGCTTATTGAAATCCTTGACCAGCGTATCAAACAGACTGGATGACACGCCGTACCACGGATGCCAAACTGAAATTTCCAAACCTTGCAGCGCGTCTTCATCCACCACCAAACGGCTGTCGGCGGACGGGGTTGGTTTTGGCTTTGGCGTTTTTGTCGCGGCTGGCGCGGAAGCGGATTCTTCTATCGCGGCGGGCGCAGCCGTTCCGCAGGAAGAAATAAGAATCGAAAGCAGGAAAAGAACAGGGATGAGTCTTTTCATAATTATTGAGCCAGAGTCATAAACGGCACGGGCATGAACACAAGCACGAAAATTACAATCATCAGAAAGCCTACCCAACGCCGCGTGGGATCAAGCACGGTGATTTGGTCTAGCGGTTCCGCGTTGACTCGTCCCAGCCAGAAGAGCAAGGCAGCCCATATCCACCAACCGCTCCATGCAAGTCCCAGCACAGCAAGCAAGCCGACAAGATAAGGGAAGGTCTTTTTGACTTTTTCGCCAAACATCGAATAAACGACATGCCCGCCATCGAGCGTGCCAGCAGGCAGGAGGTTCAGCGCGGTGACGAGAATCCCAGCCCAGCCAGCAAACGCGACAGGATGAATGAACACATCCAAACCGCCAAAGGGGACGGGACGCCCGGTGAAGAAGTATTGCAGCCAATACAAAATCCCCTGCGGTTCGACAGGCGCGGGGAGCATCTTCCCAAAGACGATAAATTTTGCAAATAGATATAAAAGCGAATTGCCTTCGATGAATCCATTTGGGGTGGGTTCAATGATGCTGGTGGTGGAAAGGGACAGCCCCAAAAACAAAACAGGAATGGCGACAATCAGCCCTGCCAGCGGACCTGCCACGCCAATATCAAAAAGAATGCGTTTATTTTTCGGCACGCCGCGCATGAGGATTGCCGCGCCCATCGTCCCCAGCGGACTGAGTGGAAACGGGATGAAGTATGGCAAGGTCGCGGGCGTTTTGTGATGACGGCTCATGAAATAATGTCCCAGCTCGTGGGCGAGGAGAATGCTCAAAAGGCTCAACGCAAACTGCCAGCCGCTGAAAATATTTTTCGCCATCAACGCCAGTTGTCCCAACAGGTCAGCGGGGACGGGACCTTCCACATGCGCGCCCGCCAACATGACGCTGAAGATGGTCAGCACAAATAAAATAATATTCGTGGAAATTTTATCTTTGGGAGGTTCGGGGAGTTTCGGCGCGATGTACACGACATGCCGACCTTCCTCCACGCGGAACAAGGGCGTGAGGTGATACGGGGCAAGCGAATCAGATAGCTGGTCGTAAAGGGACGCGGTATCTTCATTCAATAATTGACCGCGATAGCGCAGCGTGAATCCCCTTTGTTGGTCTCCGCTGGTGATGTCGTCAATGCGAAAGACGCGCGCGACAAGATTTGTTAAAACTTCAGTTTCAGGGAAGGACATGATGCTCCTACAAATTACCGTCCCGAAGGTTCGAGCAAATCCTTTGTGTTACTGGATAAGAAACCTTCGGGACGTTTTTTTGAACAGCGGGAGTGGATGGGAGACGAACCCACCGCGGCTCACAACGTGACCCGCCACAGGTGTTGAAGACCTGGAGACCCACCGGGACCTAACCACTCCCACTTGCAAGGATAACCGAGACAGGGCAGATTCGCAAGTTGATTTTTGTTACATCAGCAATTCCAAATCTGGAAGCAAAGAACCCAAAAGCCAAAACCTCTGCCACCGATTTCACAGATTCACACGGATTTTTTAAACCAATCGGTGAAAATCCGTGCGCGAAGCGTCTGTGGCAAAAAGGTTTTAGGCTTGGAATTGCTGTTGTTACATGTCTTCGGCTGTCGCGATCCCCCTCCGCCCTTGATGCCCACTTGAATCGGATAATACTTCCCCGTGCTATCAGGCGGCCACAAATAGAACCCGCCCACATTCGGTTTGCTTGCGGTAAACCCATACACCGCGCCCAGCCCGCTTGCTCCCGTTGTTGGGGTTACATCAGCCGTACCAACAACACCAAAATCATTTGACGCAGGCGTTCCCGTGAGTAACGTATATGCCCCAGTGGTATCACCCACCAAAAGCCCTGTCTGCGCTCCCCCCGTCGTCACCACCACCAAATCATTCCCCAGCGATTGCCCCCACACCCGCTCGCTCCCGAGAGCCATCCCTCCCATTAGCCCAATCAATATCCCCACAATTCGCACCCACTTCTTCATCTCTCCACTATACAATCACTTGCCGC
>DZBA01000363.1 GCA_022729775.1 Anaerolinea thermophila
ATGATTTTCCAGCAGAAGGAGAGTAATTAGATGACGCAAAGAAAAATCGCCATGAGCCCGGACAAAAAAATCGCCCTGGTCGCGCACGACAACAAGAAACGGGATCTTGTCGAATGGGCTACATTCAACCGCGAACTTCTGGCTCACCATGATATCTATGCCACCGGCACCACCGGCGCCATCCTGGAACAGGAGCTCCGTTTCCCAATCCGCAGGCTCCAAAGCGGACCGCTGGGCGGCGACCAGCAAATCGGCGCCAAGATCGTAGACAACGAGATTGATTTCCTAGTCTTCTTTTGGGATCCACTGGAACCCCTGCCCCACGATCCCGATGTCAAAGCCCTTTTGCGCATGGCGGTAGTATGGAATATTCCCACCGCCTGTAATCGCGCCACAGCCGACTTCATGATATCCTCGCCTCTGATGGACGACGAATATCATCGGCTTGTGCCGGATTATGCGGAGTATCGCACGCGGACAATCGAGGGGGGGCAAAGTTCCGGCAGCGGCGATGTCGGTGTTGGTGATTTTGACCAGATTCGGCATGCGGCTCTTGTATGACCTGGCAACGCGCGGAATCTCACGCCGCGCGCAAGCCTGGAAGTCCCGCTAAAATTAGGCTCCGGTTTTCGCCAATAAGTATTTTGAATAAAAGGAGATATCCAAGTGGAGTTTGATTTTTTCAACCTTGCAGTATGGACACTTGTTTTGATCGCCGTAATAGTGATCGGAACTTTGAGGAAGAAAGCTCAAAAAGATTCTGCAAACGACCTTGGATTATCTCCTGTTGGAGACACTTCCAGCCTTGAAGGGAAAATCTTCAGGCTATATACACAGGACAAACAGAAAGACCTTAGGTTGCGGCATGTCTTCAAAAGACCAATTTCGGATGGCGAGTTATTCCTTTTTGACCTTGTAGATAAGACCTATGACGATGCGACTGTCATCGAAACAAGGGCGATTGCCATCACCTCGCCAGACTTGAACCTTCCCCATTTTGTCCTCGCGCCGAAGAAATCGAGCGGTAACTTGTCGAACGCCCTTTTGTCGTGGAATGTCTCAAATCAAGGCGCATTGATCGCATTCCCGGAATTTCCAGAATTCAATGAGCGTTTTCTGGTCGCCTCCACCGATGACCCTGCGCGCACGCGCGGTTTTTTTGACGCAAACCTGATTCGATATTTTTTGAGTTCCCAGCCAGCGCAAATTCATGCGGGCGGTACGATGCTTGTTGTCTCTTTGCCGGTCTCATCCTCGGACCCCAATGCCTTGAATTTAAAGATAGACCGCGCAAAAGAGATTTTTCGAAGGTTGCGAAAATAATCCATCCATCAGGAACCGATTAGGAAGCAGGATAATATGAACAGCCTTCTTGATTTTCGCAAGAGCGCGCGTACATCCCCGTTGCATTATTTCATTTTGGCGATGGGCTTAATATTTGTCTTTGGCGCAATTTCCATTGATCCTGCCAAATATTGCGTAGAGTACCCTTGTCCGCTTTGGCTGCGTGGATTGGGCGGCGGGATCGGCGGACTGTTTGCCATTGGCGCATTTAACGCCTTGTGGAAGGGATTTGAATGGGGCAGCCGCGTGGATGTTTCGCGCCGCGCATTGATCTGGTGGGAGGGCGTTCCTCCTGCTGAGGAGCGCGTCATCCCTGCGGATGAGATCAGCGTCATACAAATTGATTCATCCTCAGACAACACAAAAATCATGCTGCTTGATCCGCATGGCAACCGTGTTCGCCTGCCTGAACAATGTATCCCTTTCCGCTACAACGAATGGGCGCGGCAGGTTTCTCAGACCTTCCCGCATATCACGGTGAAAGAGATCGAAGGGTAATCTCTACAAGGAGCAAGAATGAGTATGATTTTAGGATTGGACGTTTTGGACACAACCACATCGCACAAAGACAAAGCCCTCTTTACTCCCGGTCCGTTGAATACCAGCGCGTCCACCAAACGCGCCATGCTGCGCGACCTCGGTTCGCGCGATACGGAATTCATCGAGATCGTAAAAGATGTGCGCTCGCGGTTGCTGGGTTTGGGTGATGGGCATGAGGAATACACGTCCATCATCATGCAGGGCAGCGGAACTTTTGGCGTGGAGGCGGTTCTCTCGTCTGTGATTCCGCAGGATGGAAAATGGCTTATCCTCATCAACGGCGCGTACGGCGAGCGCATGTTGAGAATTGCGGACATTCACAAAATTCCAACCTCCGTTTTGCGAACGCCCGAAGACACCGTACCAGACACGGCGGCGCTGCGCGAAGCCTTGCAGGCAGACCCAGCCATCACGCACGTGGCGGTTGTCCACTGCGAGACGACGACGGGTATCATCAATCCCATCGAAAAATATGGGAAAATAACCAAAGAGTTCAACAAAATTTTTTTTGTTGATGCGATGAGCAGTTTCGGCGCGTATCCTGTTGACCTCGCCGCCTGCAACATTGACTACCTTATCTCGTCCTCCAACAAGTGCATTGAGGGCGTGCCGGGCTTTTCGTTCGTGCTGGCAAAAATCGAAACGTTGAAACATACCGAAGGCTATTCTCGTACTTTGAGCCTTGACTTGTACGCTCAGTGGAAAGGTTTGGAAAACGACGGACAGTTCCGCTTTACGCCGCCCATCCATGCCATCCTCGCTTTTCGTCATGCGCTGGTCGAATTGGAGCGCGAAGGCGGCGTGACCGCGCGCGGCGAACGCTACCAGCGTAATTACGAAATCACGCTCTCCGCAATGGAAGCGATGGGCTTCAAGCCCTACCTCCAGCCAGACCATCGCGGGTACATCATCACCTCGTTTTATTATCCTTCGCACCCCAACTTCGACTTTCACAGGTTTTACGAGTTGTTGAGCGAAAAAGGGTTTTTGATTTATCCCGGCAAACTCAGCCATGCCGATTGCTTCCGCATTGGGCATGTGGGGCGGCTGCGCCTTCATCAGGTAAAAGGCTTGATGTCTGCTGTTCAATCTGTCTTGAAAAAAATGAAAATCACACTTACGGAGTAACCATGTTCACTTATCAACGCACGTATCGCGGACCTGTACAGGCGGTCATTTTGGATTGGGCTGGCACCACTGTGGATTTCGGCTCCTTTGCCCCGACAGCGGTTTTTCTGCGCTTGTTCGAAAGTCAGGGTGTTGCCATCACCGCCGCCGACGCCCGCTCAGGCATGGGGCTGATGAAGAAAGATCACCTGCGGACTATTCTTTCCCGTCCATCCGTTGCGGAATCCTGGAAGGCGGCGCGCGGTTCCTTTGCCTCCGAAGCCGACATTGACAACCTCTTTGAAAATTTCGTCCCCATGCAGATTGACGTTTTGAAGGAATACGCCGAGCCGATTCCTGGCTGTCTGGATGCCATTGGGGAACTCCGCGAGTACGGCATCAAGATTGGTTCCACCACGGGCTACATCCGCTCGATGATGGATGTCCTCGCG
>DZBA01000364.1 GCA_022729775.1 Anaerolinea thermophila
GAACTTTTTCGATCTCGCCGCGCGCTTCGTTTTGGATCTTCTGCCCAATTTGCAGAACTTCCGCTTCGCGTACCAGCAGACCGATCAGCTTCTTCAATTTGTCGTACACAGAATCCAACTCAAGGATTTCCTGCGCGTCCTTCAAGTCAATCCGCTGGAAGTTTGCGATGGTGTATGCAGTTTGCAGTGGGTCTTCAAGTGAAGTGATCGAGCCTACCAGTTCATCCGGAAAGGACGGGATCATTTGTGTGATCTGTTGGAATTGTTCACGCGCATTGCGAGCCAGAGCGCTGGTTTCAAGGCTTGCTTCTGCATCCACTTCGGTTTCTGGAATAAGGTGGACATGCGCCTTTAAGTAAGGCTCCTCTGCAACGAACTCGCCGAGTCGAAAACGCTCCATCCCTTGAACCAGCAAGCGGACAGTCCCATCGGGGGCGCGCAACAAACGATGCACAGTGGCGATGGTGCCAACCTGATGCAGTTCGTTCGGTCCGGGTGTTTCCTGCTCCGGGTCAAGCGCTGCAACGAGACCGACAAGTTTATCCCCGCCGACAACGTCATCTACTAACCTGATCGAGCGCGCCTGTCCCACCGTGAGCGGGACAGCCGTATTGGGATAGACCACCACCCCGCGCAACGGCAGGATGGGCAGCACGTCGGGGAATTTCTGCCCTTCGTTTTTTTCACCAGCTTGCGGCGCGGATGAGGCGTCATCATTCTTCTGAGAGCGCGCCAAAACTGATGACATAATCATCTTGATTAATTCGTCGTCAGTTTCTCCAATGGATTGGAGAAATTCATGGATACCAGATTGCCAACGTTCAGCGGGCATGTGTTTATTCAACCTTAATTTGATTTGGTGTTGCTTTGGGGAGGACAATGGTTAAAAATCCATCTTTATATTCTGCGCGCGCCTGTTCTATATTTACCGGCCCGGGCAAGTTAAGCGCAGTTGAAAATTTTCCAAAACGTATTTCCATTTGTTGATATGCGCGCCGCTCTGTAAGATCAGGGCGCGAACCCGAGATCAGCAGGGTGTTGTTTTCGAGCAGGACTTCAAAATCGTCTTCGCGCATCCCCGCGATTTCCACGCGGACTACATACGCCTCTTCTGTTTCATACACATCTGTCGGCGGACTCCAAACGTTGGAGCGCACCTGCCAACTCACCGCGTGAAGAATTTCGCGGCGGGTTTCCAAAAGGGTTGTGCTTGATTTGCGAACGATGGTGGGCATACTTCCTGCTCCTTACATACATATCCGCGCGAAACCTGTAAATGTTATTCGCTTAAAATAACTTTTTGTATGGTGTAGTGCCTCTACTAGGAATCGAACCTAGATCGACGGTTTAGAAGACCGTTGCTTTATCCGTTAAGCTATAGAGGCGTTGATAAAGCCAATGCAGAAAACAAGTTGGAATTATGGCAGCCTTTGCTATTCTGCGGATGGCGATTTATTTATTAAACTTCAATTTCTTCTTTAACAGGGTTTGGAATATTCTGTTGGTATGGTCGCAAGCCGCGATACACGCGGGTACCCGAAATTGTCCGCAAAATGGTATCTGCGGGTCTGTTAAGTTTCTTTGCAAGATCGTCTGACGACATGGGAACATTGCCGTTTACAAGAAAAGTTCGAAAAACTGCTTCAACCATTGCGGTGTGTGCGTTGGAAAATTCGGGTAACAACGCGCAGTGGCTCATCAAGGCATGTTGAATGCCATCCACTGGTTTTACTTCGGCGGTTTTTGGGTCAATCCAGTCAATCATTTCGCCTTCGTCAAATTCGGCAAATGCTTCCTGGTGTTCCGGGCATAATAATGAACGTAGAAATACGTGCCAGTCCCGTTCATTTTTTTTCCACCAATCAAAATCAATATGAAATGGTGTTTTGATTGTAGGTTTTAGCAAACTCATGCCAACTCCTCATTAAGTCGGAAGTGCAGGTCGCCCACATGTTTAAAGGCGGGGTTAATCGCGAGCAGGGAAAAAAGCGGGGCAGGCGGCACACGACGGACAAGATTGACTGCCGCGTATAACTCCTGCGCGTGAACGTGACCCTGCGGGTTTGATTTTGTCAATTCGCGCATGACCAACAATACAAGTTCATCAAAAGAGCGTTTCTTTTCCCAAACAGGATCAAGCGATTTGAAATCAGGGACATGAATTGCCATGCGCTCGTTGAATTCCGCGCTGATGGGCTGCTTCAACATTGCAAAGACAAAACCGCCATCCTTGCCAACCAACACTGTGCGTACCCAATCTTTTGAAGAACGCTGACTCTTTACCTCAATAATTACTTCGCCGGGGTTTTCTCCGCGCCGAATTTGTACGAGCGAACCAGGTATTAACTGATGTGATTTATACCATTCGCGCAAACCAAATACATAGCCATTTGTGAGAACTGCCCAGGCGGGAATCCGTTGTTTGGTTTTGCCGTCAATTAATGTAAAACGCACACGCGATGATTCGTAGGCAGTGGGGAATAGATTTCGCGTTCGGGCTGACATGGGCAGTGTTCCCGCGCGCAAATGGGGATAGATCAATGAAATCGTAATGGATGAAATGTCTTCACGGGAATCGTTTTCAGTGGAGGGGGTTAATTCATCATTTAATTGTGATTCAAGACTTAACATCGCCGGATTGAGATTTTCACGGTCGTGTTCAACTTCTATGTAACGCAGCGGCAATGGCGTTTCCCTTACAAGATCAGGTTCAAGGCGGTGCAAGCACCACAATGTTTGACCCGCCGGACCAACTTCGTCGAAGCGTTCGTCGCGTTGCAAGGCGTAGTTTACAGAAAATTCCGCCAGTTTGGCGTTTATCCCGCTCGGTAATTCCATGTCTTTTATCAATGCGTCGGTGGGGAGCGGCTCGCCACCGGACATATCCAATACAGCCTCGGCAAGATTTAGTTGTCCCTGACCAATATCAATTAACAGCGCGCGCGGGAACCAGCGTCCCGCAATTTTGACAAGTCCCTCATCCAAAGCAAAGGCGGCTTCCAGTTTCTTTTCGATCAGGTTACCGTGCTCGTTTAAAATTAGAGCAGGATTCATTTCGTTGTGTTCCGGAACAGGAATCGGGGCTTCGTTTAAATAATGCGATTCAAGATTCGCGGCAAACATCCGCTCGGAACGATCGTCCATTGCTACTGTCAGAACATCAAAATTATTTACAGATGGATTAACACCAGCGCGTAAAGCAATTACTGTGCCTTGTGTCCAATCCAATGCGGGAAAGACAAGATTATCGCCGATTTGATATTTTTCTTTTGGAAGAAAACTCTTGCCGCCAGACTTCTGTTTTCTTTCCACGGCGCTGCGTTCCATTTTGATGCGCGCTTCGATAAACTCAGCGCAGAGATCGCGCACTGCAAGCGGCATCTCACGCTCAAAAAGAAAAGTGTGTAAATTTTCGACGTCTTGTGGGGTGACCTG
>DZBA01000365.1 GCA_022729775.1 Anaerolinea thermophila
CTTCGACGATCTTGCTCGGGTCGGGGAGTTCCGCGGGTGAGTCGGCTTTCATCACCTCGTCGTTGATCATCAGGATTTCGTATTCGACCGAAGGCGCGGTGAACAAAACATCCAGATCATATTCGCGTTCGATGCGCTCCTGGATGATCTCCATGTGGAAGAGTCCAAGAAAGCCCGCGCGGAATCCAAAACCGAGGGCTTGTGATGTTTCGGGTTGGAAAGTTAAAGACGCGTCGTTGAGTTGCAACTTGTCGAGCGATTCGCGCAGCGTGGTGTAATCATCCGCCTCGACGGGATAAATACCCGCGAAGACCATCGGCTTGGGTGTGAAGTAGCCAGGCAGGGGTTCATCCGCGGGGGCGGACGCGAGCGTAATCGTATCGCCCACGCGGCACTCATGCACGGTTTTGAATCCCGTCGCGATGTATCCGACCTCGCCCGATCCGAGCGTATCCACGGGTTGCATTTTCGGGACGAAGATTCCAATCTCGACGGGACGCAAATCTACTTTAGTGGCGAGCATACGCAGCACATCGGTGGATTTGATTTTGCCTTCCATGATGCGGACGTAGGCGATGACGCCTTTGTAGGAATCATAATGCGCGTCGAAAATCATCGCGCGGAGAGGTTTGTCGTCCACGTCTTTGGGCGGCGGCACGCGCAGGACAACGGACTCCAGCACCTGCTCGACGTTCAAGCCAGCCTTCGCGGAAATTTGCAGCACGTCGGTGGGATCAATGCCCAGCAGCGAGCCGACGTCTTCCGCCACTTCGTCGGGACGCGCGGAGGGCAGGTCAATTTTGTTGATGACGGGGACGATGGTCAGGTCGGCGTCGAGCGCCTGATACAGGTTCGCGAGCGTTTGCGCTTCGATGCCCTGCGTCGCGTCCACCACGAGGATGGCGCCTTCGCAGGCTTTGAGCGCGCGGCTGACTTCGTAGCCGAAGTCCACGTGCCCAGGAGTGTCAATTAAATTGAGTTCGTATTTTTGATTGTCTTTGGCGGTATAGAACATGCGCACCGCAGACGCCTTGATGGTGACGCCTTTTTCGCGTTCGAGATCCATCGAGTCGAGCGCCTGCTCGGTCATGTCGCGCTCGGAGATGGCGCCTGTCAGTTGCAGGAGCCTGTCGGCGAGCGTGGATTTGCCATGGTCTACATGGGCGATGATGCAGAAGTTGCGGATGTGGTCGGTCATAGATTTGTGAAGTATAACCGATGATGATTAGTAAGTGGTAAATGGTAAGTAGTAATTAGAGATTGGAGATTGGGATTCGCGCGAAAATCCCGAAGGGCGGGGCGAGTCGATCATGACTTGCCGACAAACCTTCGGGTTTTAATTACCAATCACCAATTACCAATTACTTTTCCCTGCCAACTACTCGGTACTTTCTATCCTCTTAATTATCTCTTCCGCGTCCACCTTCCCCCAGTGATAGCCCATCTCCTGACTCATTTGCAGCGCGCGCTGGGCGGATTGTTTGGCGGATTGCGTTTTGCCCTTTGATAGATATGCCCCCTATGGCGCTATTTCCATAAACTGTACTCCCTGAGTTTTTGCAGTTGAAGCACTCACTAATGTCATTAATGTGCCTTCCCATGCATCCATGGGCTTTGTTGTGTCTGAAGAAGAAATAAGCCTCACTAATCCACTCAATAATGCGTAAAGAATCTGTTCATCATTTAACGTATCCAATGGCTGTTCTGATATGATCAGATATGCTATATTTCCTTCTCGATCCATCGTTATCGAAAGTAAAAACAAATCCCCTTCACTTTTTCTCTTTGTAAAATCTTTTCTCGATAAATCTGGTGTTGAATCTGAAGTAACAAAATATACGTCATATCCCACATTTGGACCTGGTTTCCAGTCTGGCAAACCATCTATAGGAAGCGGATAATTGCCTGCTAAAAACTTAAGAGAAAAATCACCCATTTCTTTTCCTGGTTTTAATTTTAAGCGTTTGTACAATTGGTTAAATATTCTACCGTCAAACGTAAGCACTTTTTCTTCGTTCGTTTTTTCTCCTGTCTTATTTGTAAAAATTGCCGCGTTGTCAGATCCAAATCCAAGTAACCCCTCTTGCGCATACACCCGCATTGGCATGATTGGACGGTCTCCGCCAAAATTCTCTGGTCGAATCAAAAATGTTTTGCCTTGCTTTCCATTATCGCCTCGCGTTCTCATCTCATACCACCCCTCAAAATTTAATTTTTCTCCACCCACCATCGTCAATTCTTGCTTTATCCATTCATACGTTCGTCCGTCGGACTCTTTAATGTAGATTTTTTTCCCATCTACAGTTTTTTCTCCCGTCGCGTCCGCTGGCATGTTTGGGTCTGGGGTTTCCGTTGGGGTAGGCTGCGGCGTGGGCGTCAACGTTAAAGTCGCAGTCGGGGCGGGGGTGTTGGTCACAGTGGGCGTTGGGGTTGCTGGCGTCACGGCGTTGGCGCATGAAGCAAGGAAGATGGTCAAGAGAAGGAGCCGGGAGATTTTTTTCATGGGTGATTCCTTTTGCAATTTGCAATGTCATTGCGAGCGGTTTTTGCGAAGCAATCTCTCGCGGCGATAAATCGCCCTGCTCAGTACGTGGAAGTCCCTTCGGACTCGGAGCGTCGAGTCGGATTCATCCGACTTTCACGAACTGCCCACAGGGGGCTGTGCCAGGCAGGAATTCATTCCGCCGAATCCCGTTGAGATGTGCTTTCAGTAGATGCAGATTGCGCCTTTGTGTCTTTGGGCTTCAATCCCTGCTTGACAACGGCTTTGGCGAACATATCAGGCGTGAGGGGCGGGATGTCGCTGATATCAATGTCTTCGTCTTTCATTTCTTCAAGACGTTTCCAGTCTGTCAGCGATTTTTCGGAAGTAGAAGTTTTGCTCATAAGTAACTTGTAACTCGTAACCTGTAACTCGTAACCTGTAACTATTCTTCTTTCTTCCGTTCCCAACTCATCGTCACATTGATCGCCGCTTCCACGCCTGCCTTGGCGACAAGAGCATTTCCCTCAGCGGTCAACTTCAAGCCGAAGGAAACCTCCACTTTATGCGGACGTTCGCTCACGGGGATTTCCTTGATGGCTTTCACCGTCTTCTTTGCCATCGCGCGCATAGACTTCATCGCATGATTAATCGCCTCCCCTGATTTTTCGGCAATCGTATTCGGGCCGGCGCTGACCGCGCGAACGCCCGCGGCGGGCTGCAACTCAACGAGAATGACTTCATCCTCTTCTTCGATTCTGGTAGTGGTCATGGCATCCTCCTGTTTAATCTTTTTCCCATTTTAGCATGGATGCTCCCTTTCACCCCACCCTTACAACCTTCTAACCTTCTAACCTTCAACCTGTAACCTTCTAACTTTCAACCTTCTAACCTTCTAACCTATAACCATAAACTTGCACTCATAACTCACCCTCCCTTTCATAATTC
>DZBA01000051.1:0-6474 GCA_022729775.1 Anaerolinea thermophila
TCGAAGAACTGGATAAGGAAAATCTCCGCCCGCGTATCAAGGTCATGGTCGGCGGCGCGCCCATCACCCGCGATTGGTTCGAGAAGATCAAAGCGGATGGATATTCCGAAGACGCAGTCGGCGCTGTGAAAGTTGCAAAGGGACTCGTGGGGAAGGCGGAAGCATAAGGCGATACGAGTTACAGGTTACAAGGTACTTGTATACTTGTTTACGTATCTACGTTTCCTCGGAGAAGCCCATGACAAAAAATATTAAAACCATCAGCAACCCCAAACTCAAATTGGAAGTGCTGACAAAAGAAGACGTTAATAAAATTCACAGCGCGACATTGAACATCATTGAAAATGTCGGCGTGAGATTCCCGTCCAAGCGCGCGCTTGAAATCTGGGAAGCGAACGGCGCGACGGTTGACCATGAGAAGAAGATTGTCAAAGTCAAGCCGCATATCATCGAAGAAGCGATCAAGAAGGCGCCGTCACAGTACATTCTCGGCGCGCGTGACCCGCAACAGAATCTGCCGCTCGATGGCAACCATGTCAACCTTGCCACCGATGGCTGCGGCGTGGAAATCATTGACATCAACACCGGCGTGAAGCGCACCTCCGTTTTGCAGGATGTCCGTGACATTGCCCGCATTGCCGACGGCACGGAAGAAATCGCTTTCCACTGGGTTGCATTGTCCGCGCAAGATACACCCGTCGAAGCGCGTGGACTTCATGAAATCAAAGCCGTGTGGGAAAACTCCACCAAGCACGTGCAGACCGAGTCCATCTACAACATCGAAGAAGCCAAAGCTGCGATTGAAATGGCGACGATCCTTGCCGGCAGTAAAGAAGAACTGCGCAAGCGACCTGTTCTTTCGTTGATGCAATGCACCGCGCCCCCGCTGGGACATGATGGTGGATCACTCGACGCGGCATTGCTCGCCGCCGAAGTTGGAATCCCCACCGGATTTATGACCATGTCCGCGTGTTTGACCACCGGTCCCGCGACGATGGCTGGCACGCTCGCCGTCGGCAACGCGGAAGTGATCGCCGCGACTGCTTTGCTTCAACTCGCATTCCCCGGCGCGCCCGTGTTTTATGCGGCAGCGCAAACCGCTTCGGATATTCGCAGCGGCGCATATACAGGCGGCGGACCGGAAGACTTCCTCTTCGGCGCGGCGACCAACATCCTCGCGGATTATTACAACATTCCGCTTTCGATGGGCGCATTTGCTACCGGCGCAAAAGAACCGAACTGGCAGGCAGGACTCGAAGGCGCGATGTCTAGTTTCATGGCAAGCGTGGTCATGTCCGATATGCTGCTCGGCGCGGGATTTTTACACGGCAGCAGAATCTGGTCGTTTGCCGAGATGATGATGGACTGCGAAATTTTCTCCATTATGGAAAAAGTCATCCGCGGCATTGAAGTCAACGATGAGACACTCGCGCTCGAAGCCATTGCCAATGTCGGTCCCGGCGGACATTTCCTCGCGCAGAAACATACCAAGAAGCACATGCGCGAATTGTTCATCCCGCAGTTCCTTGATCGTCGTCCCTACACGGAATGGGAAACGAAAAAAGACAACGCCGCCGACTGGGCATTAGCCAAAGCCCGCAAAACCTTGAAAGAACATCAGCCCGATCCGCTGGATGCGAACGTCAGCAAGGAAATGGCGAAGATCATCAAGTCGGTAGAGAAATAGAGATTAGATAACTAGATGACTAGAGAATAGTGTCCTAGTCATCTATAGTTTCTGCTCAACTAATCTCTAATTATCTAATCTCTAATCATCTAAAAACCATGCGCCCAAAACTTACCCTCCTTAGCGATGAAATCATAGACCGAATTTTGGAAGAGGCTTACGAGCTGCTTCTCAAACCTGGCATTAAAGTCCAAAACGAAGAAGCGCGAAAACTGCTCATCAAAGCAGGCGCGAAAGTGGATACAGAAACCCATGTCGCGCAAATCCCTTCATCGCTGGTACATCAAGCGTTGGTGAGTGTCCCGCGCAATTTTTTTCTGTATGATTACGACGGCAATCCGACTGTCCAATACGGCGGCGACCATGTTCACTTTGATCCGGGTTCGTCGGGCATCACCATGCTCAACCCCGAAACGCTGGAACATGAGACCACGCAGACCGAGCATTTGATTCGCTTGCTCAAAGTCGCGGAGCAAATTCCGCAGTATGACGCGCAATCCACCGCCGTCATCTGTCACGATGTCCCCAAAGAGATTCAAGACACCTATCGTTTGTATCTCGCGCTGCTATATTCCAAGAAGCCCATCGTCACGGGCGCGTTCACCAACAAGACCGTGCAAGAGATGATTGACATGCTGTATCTCTTCGCGGGGAGTAAAGAATCTGCGCGTGAAAAACCGCGCGCAATTTTCGACGTCTGCCCCGCGCCGCCGCTCATCTGGAGCAATTTCGGCGCGGGCAATTTAATCGCGTTGGCGCGCGCGGGAATCCCAGCGGAGATTGTCTCCGTTCCGCTGGCAGGAGCAGCCGCCCCGGTGACCATGCTCGGCACGGTGACCCAACACACCGCGGAATGTTTCGCGGGGATTGTGATTCATCAACTGGCAAAAGAAGGTTCGCCCATCGTGTGGGGCGGCGCGGCGGCGATCTTTGACATGCGCAAAGGCGCGACGCCGATGGGCGCGGTCGAAACCGCGATGTTGGATTGCTCTTACGCGCAAGTTGCGAAAACCTTGAACATGCCGACGCACACGTATCTCGGCGCGACGGATTCAAAACTGGTGGATGCGCAAGCCGGACTCGAAAGCGGAATCTCCGCGATGGTCGGCGCGTTGAGCGGCATTAATATGATCTCCGGTTCGGGCATGTTGGATTTTCTCGCGTGTCACAGCGCGGAGAAACTTGTCCTTGACGCGGAAGGAATCGCGATGGCGAAGCGCATGATCGGCGGCGTGCAGCAGCACACCGACACGCTCGCGACTGGTTTCTACGATGACAAAATCAACTTCAAAGGCGGAGATTTTCTCAAACAAAAAGCCACCATGCAGCTCTTCCAAAAGGAACAGCACTTGCCGAGCAGCGTCATTGACCGCGACTCAGCCCGCGTGTGGAAAGCCGCTGGCAGTTTGGACGCTTTCGACCGCTGTAAGATCCGCGTGAAGGAATTGCTCGCGTCTTATCAACGCCCCGAAATTGATCCCGAAAAAGTAAGTCGTTTGCATGAATACATCACTGACCTTGCGAAGCAAGCAGGGTTGAATGAATTGCCAAAACTAGAAGAATAATTCAAAATTCTGAATTATGAATTCAGAATTTATCAGGAGGCTCTATGCAGCCAAAACTATCATTGCTCGATAATGAGTTGATTGCGCGAATTCTCGATGAAGCCTACCAACTCTTGCTCAAACCTGGCATCAAAGTCCAGAATGAAGAAGCCCGCCGATTATTAACCGAAGCAGGCGCGCAAATAGACGCGGAGACCAACGTCGCGCACATCCCCGCGCAAATCGTTAAGAAAGCGCTGGAAACAGTCCCGCGCGAATTTTTCCTCTACGATTATGATGGCAACCGCAAAGTCCAATACGGTGGCGACGCGGTGCAGTTCGACCCGGGTTCATCTGGCGTTGCTATTTTGATTCCCGAAACGCTCGAACACAAAACCGCCGAAACGCCCGACTTAATTCGCGTGATCAAAGTCGCGGAAAGCCTGCCTCAGTACGACGCGCAGTCCACCGCCATCACCTGTCACGATGTTCCCAAAGAATTGCATGATTTGTATCGTTTGTATCTTGTCATGCTGTTCTCGAAGAAGCCGATTGTCACGGGCGCGTTCTCGAACAAGACTGTCGAGAACATGATTGACATGCTCGCCATCTTCGCGGGCGGACGTGAGAACCTGCGCAAATATCCGCGCGCAGTATTCGACGCTTGCCCGTCACCCCCATTGATTTGGTCGAACTTCGGCGCGGGCAATTTGATTGCGCTCGCGCGCGCTGGCGTCCCCGCGGAGATTGTCTCCATGCCGCTGGCAGGAGCCGCAGCCCCAGTCACTTTGCTCGGCTCGGTGACTCAACACGCGGCGGAATGTCTTTCCGGCATTACCATTCATCAACTCGCGCACGCGGGCTCGCCCATCGTTTGGGGCGGCGCGCCGTCCACATTTGACATGCGCAAGGGCGGCACGCCCTTCGGTTCCGTCGAAACCGCGATGATTGATTCGTCTTACGCGCAAGTTGGTAAATCGCTTGGAATTCCGACTCATGCTTATCTCGGCGCGACGGAATCAAAAATCCTCGATATGCAAGCGGGACTCGAAAGCGGAATTTCCGCGATGATTGGCGCATTGAGTGGCATCAACATGATTTCGGGCGGCGGGATGATCGATTCGCTGCTGTGTCAAAGCCCTGAGAAGTTGGTCATTGACGCGGAAGGAATCGCAATGGCGCAGCGCATGTTGCAAGGCATGATGATCCAGACCGAAACACTGGCGACGGAATTCTTTGACGACCCGAAGATTAATTTCAAAGGCGGAGATTTCCTGAAACAGAAAATCACGATGTCGTTATTCAAAGAGGAACAGCACGTGCCGGGCAACGTCGTTGACCGCGACTCGATCCGCGTGTGGAAGGAAAAAGGCTCGCTGGATATGTTCGCCCGCGCGCGGACTCGCGTGACCGAAATCCTCGCGGAATACAAACGCCCCGAACTTGATCCCAAAAAGGAAGCGGAGCTGCGTGAGTATGTTTTGAAACTGGCGAAAGAAGCGGGGCTGGAGTCACTGCCTGTGGTGGAAGAGTTGGTGGTGGCGTAGAGTAAGTAAACAAGTACACAGGTAGACATGGATGACGTGTCTGCCTGTGTACTTATCTTTATTGATAATGGAGGCATGTATGAAACAGACGTATACGCTCAACAGCGATAAAGAGCCAACCGACAGGCAATTGGCGGAACTCATGCACGAAGTAGCGGTGGACGCGAAAAAACGCGCGCTGGAATCTGATAAAAAACTAATGGACGAACTCAAAAAAGCGATTGCTGCCGCGCTGGCGCTGCAAAAACAAATGAATGAACACAAGTCATGACTGAACTGAAACCAAAGTTGATTATTATTGCTGGTCCAAACGGTTCAGGCAAAACGTCTGTGGGGATGTTATGAAAAAGGGTGGAACACTTCTACAGGCTCAGCGCGGCAAGTTAGTTGGATTTGACTTGAAATCATAGCCCATCACATAATTATTCTAATCATAGTTCAAGATAAGAGATAAATTTATGACACACACCCTCCCTCATCTCCTCCAAATCCCCCACGTGGACAACGGACTACGCTACGCCATCTCGCCCGATGGCGAGCGGATTATTTTTTCATGGAATAAATCGGGGAAGTGGGAGTTGTGGAGCGCAAAATCTCCTGATTTTGCAAACGTCCAAAGTCTGGAGACTTTGGAGTCCGTTGTGGGGGCAAAGTTCGCGCCGCAATTTTCGCCCGATGGGTCGAAGGTCGCGTTTGCGCTGGATTTGGATGGAAGTGAGTCTTACCATGTTGTTTTGCTTGATTTTGAGAAAAATGAATGGAAGGATTTGACAGACCAAATTGCCTACGCGCATCAACCGAATATCAGCTGGTCGCCGGATGGTGAAATGCTCGCGGTTCTTTCTGACATGAAAGGACAATTCGCGTTGTACTTGCTTCCGCTGGATGGAAGCCCCGCGCGGCTGATCAAGAATGTCTTTCGTCCGTGCTGGGATGCAGTTTGGTCGCCCGACGGTCAGTGGATCGCGCTGGAGACGGAATGGTCAGCAAGCGACAGAAGCATTTTCCTTGTGCCGATCAACCGTCCGCGCAAGGGAGTAAAAGCGCGCACAATTCAATTGATGATGGATGGTAAAGTCCTCAACGCGAATCAGCCTGCTTGGTCGCCGGATTCAAAACAATTGGCTTTCTCCGCTGAAAATGGCGAGTGGTTCAATATTGGATTATTCAATGTCGAAACGCAAGAGATTGAATGGATTACAGATTCAACAAGCGACGACACCTCCCCTGCTTTTTCAAAGGATAGCAAAGAGATTTGCTGGATACACGCAAACGGCGCGCGAACGGAAATTCAGGTCAAGGATGAGCGCGGAAATATTACGAGTCACCAAATCGGGCAGGGACTTCATTTCAATCCACAGTTCACAAATGATGGAATTATCGTGATTTACGAAGACGTGAATCATCCAAGCGATTTGTGGAATATCAATCTTGAAGACGGGGCAAAAACTCAATTGACTAATTCGCTGGCGAACAAAATGAATTTCGTCCCGCCCGAAGAAGTTTGGTATGACAACAACGGCATGCAAATACCGGCATTGTTGTATAAAGCGGATAACAGCAAACGCGCGGTGGTATACATTCACGGCGGACCGAATTGGCATTTATCGTTTTCATGGAATCCGGAAATCAGTTATATGGTCGCGCAGGGCTGGACGGTGCTTGCGCCCAATTATCGCGGCTCGACTGGCTACGG
>DZBA01000051.1:6488-8645 GCA_022729775.1 Anaerolinea thermophila
AAGCCGTTATGACATGGGCGGCGTGGACATGGAAGATTGCGCGGCGGCTGCAAGGTATTTGCAGCAAAATGGCCATGAAAAAATCGCGGTCACAGGCAGAAGTCACGGCGGATATTTGACGATGTGCTGCCTGACTTCACATCCCAAATTATTCGTCGGCGGTTCGGCAGTTGTGCCATTCTTGAATTGGTTCAAATCGCATAAAGAATCGCGCGAAGATTTACAGCACTGGAACACCGAAAATATGGGCTATCCCGAAGATAACGAGCGCCTCTGGCATGACCGTTCACCCTATTTCTTTTTGGATAAAATCTCCGCGCCTGTGCAAATGATTAGCGGGGAACTCGATCCGCGCTGCCCTGCCTCCGATTCGATGGATGCCCATCATAAACTACTCGAACTTGGCAAGCAGTCTGAATTGCTTTTATACAAAGGCGAAGGACATTCATTTCTGCAAATAGAAAATATCATTGACGCGGAAGTCAAACGCATGGAATTTTTGAAAAAGGTACTGGACGCTTGATAATTTCGCTTGATTTGCACGGATTTTTTAAATCAATTCGTGATAATCCGTGTAACACCTGCACTGCGCGCAGGCGCAAGTGTCTGTGGCAGGGGTTTTGTTTCTTTCGCTTTGAACCGCGCGCTTCTTCTCGCGCTGTGGTTTTACTCAGAATGACAAGATAAAACTGAATCATCAGGAAAAAGGAGAATGTTTTTTTATGGAAGCATTGAAGTTTTTGTCAGACGAAGAAGTTGTAAAAATTCATGAAACCACGCTGCATATTTTGAGCGAAATTGGCTATGTATGGACGCACAAACCCAGCCTGGAGATTCTCACCGGCGCGGGATGTACGGTCAAAGGCAACCGCGTATATTTTCCGCCGCAATTGGTGGAAGACAGCATAAAAAAAGCAGGCAAAAAAGTTTCTGTCACAGGACGGGGCGGCGCGACCAAGACTCTCGGCGATGGCAATTTATATTTCCACAATCTTGGCGGCGCGCGCGATATCTTCGATGCGAAGACCGGGACGCGCCGCGTTGCGGTCATGCAAGATGTGAGAGACGCGACGCGCGTGCTGGATGCGCTGGATAACTGCCACACCATCACACCCTTCTTCACGCCGCAGGATGTCGAAGGTGAGTTGATGTCGCTGGCGATGTATCGTCACGCGCTGCCCTTCACTACCAAACCGCTGCAAGGTCCCGGCGTGCAATACCCTGAGGAAGTCAAATACGCAGTGGAAATGGCGCAGGTCATCGGCAACCCGAAGGAAGTGTTGACGCTCGCGCTGTCCCCTGTCAGCCCGTTGACGATCCCCGACCACGAAGCAGCAGCCATGATCGAAATTGCGCGCGCGGGAATTTCATTCGGAGCATTGCCCTGCCCCACAGCAGGCGCGACAAGTCCCATGACCATCAGCGGATCAATCGCGCAGCAAAACGCGGAGACTCTCGCAGTGGTGATTTTGACTCAGCTCGTCAACCCGGGTCTGCCCATCGTATATTGTGGTCGCCTGGCGATGATGGAACCGCGCACGGGCGTATCCGTTTGGGGCGGAGTCGAACTCGCGCTCGCATCCGCTGGCACCGTTCAACTTGGACATTATTACGGCTTCCCCGTCAACGTGTATGGATTTTCAACCAACTCACACACGCTCGATCTGCAAAATGGATTCGAACGCGGATTGAACGCCACCCTTCCGGCGCTTGCTGGCGCAGACGAACTCTCCGGCATCGGAGAGATGGAAGCTGGCGTGATGGGTTCTTACGCGCAAATGGTTTTGGATAACGATTTGGTCGGCACTGTGCTGCGCGCGCGGCGCGGCTATCCCGCCGATGATGACGCGATGGCGTTGAAAGAAGTCACCGCCGCGATGGATGGTTCGCGCAACTTCCTCGGACAAAAACATACGATGAAGCACATCAAACTCGGCGAAGTGGCGATGAATAAATTTGGCGAGCGCGGCACATGGGAAATGTGGGAGCGCGGCGGCAAACTAACCATGGCAGACCGCGCCATTGCGGAAGCGGAAAAAATCTTGAAGGAACATGAAGTCGCGCCGCTGGAGAGTCAGCAGGAAAAAGAACTTGATAGAATCATGGCGGCGGCGGAAGCAGAGTTGGTGAAGAAGAGGTAAGTACATAGGTAGACAC
>DZBA01000051.1:8745-13963 GCA_022729775.1 Anaerolinea thermophila
ATGGCGGCGGCGGAAGCAGAGTTGGTGAAGAAGAGGTAAGTACATAGGTAGACACGTAGACATGTATACCTGTGTACTTTATATACCCGCCTACATTCTACATCCCCACGGAGAATATATGCTCAAACAAGCACACGCAATTTCAGAAGAAATCATCGAATGGCGAAGAGACTTTCATAAACATCCCGAAATCGGATTCGACACGCACCGCACGGCAAAAATCGTCGCGGATGAATTGGAGAAGATGGGGTATAGAGTCAAGCGCGGAGTGGGCAAGACCGGCGTTGTCGCGGATATCGGCGAAGGCGGAAAACTCGTCGCCCTGCGCGCGGATATGGACGCGCTGCCGATCATCGAGCAGAACGAGCATGATTACGCCTCGCAAATTTCAGGCGCTATGCACGCCTGCGGGCATGACACACATACCGCCATGCTTTTAGGCGCGGCGCAAATCTTTGCCAAAGAAAAACTCAACGGGCGGATTCGCCTGCTCTTCCAGCCATCCGAAGAAACAACAGATGACGAAGGCAAAAGCGGCGCGATGTTGATGTACGACGAAGGCGCAGTCGAAGGCGCGGATTATGTCATCGCCCAACATGTTGACCCATTTTTACCGGTGGGAACAATTGCCATCAGCGAAGGTCCATGCGGCGGCGGAGTCGATTCGTGGTTTGCGACCATCAAAGGCAAAGGCGGACACGGCGCATATCCGCAGACAACAATTGACCCCTATACTTTGCTCGCTCATGTTATCATGGGACTAAACAATATCGTCTCGCGCAAGGTCAATCCATTCGAGGCGGCAGCTGTGAGCATTGGCTTGGTCAACGGCGGCGTCGCGGAAAACGTCATACCCGATTCAATTCAAATGAATGGCACGCTGCGCTTTACCTCGCTTGAATCGCAAAAGTTCCTGCGCGAAGAAATCAAGCGCGTGTTTGAAGTCACAAAGGTTTTCGGCGGCGACTACGAATTGAAGTTTGTTTTTGGCGGAATGCCGCTCATCAACGACGCGCATGTCGCAAAGGTCATCGCGGAAGTCGGCGCGGATTTGCTCGGCGCGGACAAAGTCCACCCGATGGAAAAAACGCTCGGCGCGGAAGATTTTCCCGAATTCTTGAAGAACGCCCCGGGCGCCATGTTCTTGCTTGGGACGCGCATCGAAGATCGCCCGATGTATGAATTACATCACCCCAAATTCGATATTGACGAGCGCGCGCTGCCCATCGGCACGGCGGTCATTGTTGAAACTGCTTTGAGGTTTTTGAAATCATAATACCAAACCTGACAGGTCTCACGCAAAGACTTAAGTTTGTTAGTCACCTAGAAAGACCTGTCAGGTTTTTAAAATTTTGGAGAAAAATATGCACACTATACTCAAGTCAAACAGCAAGGAAGTTGTCATCGGAATTGATAAGCCGTTCATCATGATTGGCGAAAAAATCAATCCGACGGGTCTAAAAAAATTGGGGCAGGCGCTCGTGGATAAAGACATGGAATATGTCAAATATCTCGCCAAGCGCCAGGTGGATTGGGGCGCGGATGTCCTCGACATCAATGTCGGTCACCCGCAAATTGATGAAGCCGCAATCATTCCGATGGTCGTCGAAGCGGTCAAGTCAGTGGTGGATGTTCCGCTGTGCATTGACTCAAACGACCCGAAGATTCTCGAAGCGGGACTCAACGCCGCGCCGGGCAAACCGTTGGTGAACTCGGTCAACGGTGAAGAGAAGCAACTGGCGACAGTTCTCCCCATCGTCAAGGCAAGAGGCGCGGCAGTCATCGGCTTGACCATCGGCGATGATGGTATCCCCGCAACGCCGGAACTGCGCCTTGCGGCTGCCGCGAAAATTATCGAACGCGCGGCAAAAATTGGCATCCCGATTGAAGACATCGTCATAGACCCGCTGGTGATGACCGTCGGTCACGACTCGAATGCCGCGACGATCACCATCAAGACCATCGAACTGCTGGTCAAAGAATTTGGCGTAAACATCAACCTCGGCGCGAGCAACGTCTCGTTTGGTCTGCCTGATAGACATTCGGTCAACGCGGCAATGCTGTCGCTGGCGATGAAAGCAGGCACAACCTGTTCCATCACTGACCCCATCAAACTGGGAAGTTCCATCCGCGCAACAGATTTGCTGTTGGGCAAGGACGCAAACTCCATGCGGTATCTCAAATACTTCCGCGCAACAGAAAAATTACGCGCAGCCGAAGCGGCGGCAAAATAACAAACCTAACTTCGAGATTGGAATACAATCTCGAAGTTTTTTTTGACAAAGGAAACGCGCGCAAAATATAAGACGCTCCGCAACAAATTTATTTCAAATTTGAATTTAACTGCGCGACCTGATAAACTAATCTTGTGAAAGCATTTTTCTGGTTGAAACCTTCGCTTGCTCGAGGAATTGGAATCCGCATGGGATTTCTTGCGGTTATTTCGATTTTGCTTTTAAACTACCAATATACAGAACGGGAGCGCGACTACTCGCAACAGGATTTATCCAAGCAGGCAGAGATTGTGCTGAAAACCACCGCGATTGCCATGCGCGACGAACTCTACAGCCTAAAAATTGACGAGTTACGCGACCTTGCCAACAAAATTGACGAAAACGACGAAATAACCCTGTTCATTGTTTACGATAAAAATGGCAAAATGCTGGTTGATTCGAGAACATCCGGGTGGATATTCACCCAAACAGTAGATGTACTGGGAAAAGACCTTGTATCGCTCTCAGTAAATGAAACCTATTACGAATGGCTGCCCTCCCAGTTAATTGCCGGGCAATCTGTAAGAATTGGGAGCAAAGTCATTGGCGCAATTGCCATTGGTTTTTCGACAAAACCTTTGGAGCGAAAAATCAACGACATCACCAGTCAGGGCTTCATACTGGCTACGATATTTATCTTTATCGGGGCAATGTTTACCTTCGGCATGGCGCGGCGACTCACCGCCCCGCTAAGCGACCTGGCAAATGTAGCATCTGAAATGGAAAAGGGGAATTTGAACGTCCGCGCGAATCCCAGTAAAACACACGACGAAATTGGGCAGCTTTCCATCGCTTTCAACCAAATGGCGGATGCAATTCAAGAGCGCGAAAAAGCGCTGCGCGACCAGGCTGATGGGCTGGAAAAAACCGTCAACGAGCGTACTTCAGAGATCAAAGAGCAGGCGCGGATATTGGAAGAAATGGCAATCACAGACCCGCTCACCCATGCGTACAACCGCCGCCAATTTTATAAGATAGCAGAAATCGAAATGAAACTCGCGCGGAAAAATAATCACCCGCTTTCCGTAATCGTAATAGATGCGGATCATTTCAAACTCATCAATGACACCTACGGACACCACGCGGGAGACCTGGCGCTCATCAAACTTGCCGAGACCTGCCAAAACGCAATACGAGATACAGACGTCTTTGCCCGTTATGGCGGCGAAGAATTTGTCGTATTGATGCCCAACACAGATGCGCTGGCAGCCAATCAAATTGCGGAAAGGATTCGCAAAAGGGTGGAAGAAGAAAGCGTAGAATCAGAAGAAAAAATCGTCCGCTTCACCATCAGTCTCGGCGTTTCGACATTCCAGACTTCAAAACAACCCACCTTCGACTCGCTGCTCACACAGGCAGACAAAGCGCTATACAACTCAAAAAAGTCCGGCAGAAACCGGGTGACTCACTGGGAAGAAGAAACCCCATAAAAAAAACGACCTCCCGTTTTGGGAGATCGTTTGGGAGCCTGATGGGTTTCGAACCCACAACATCCACATCCACAGTGTGGCGCTCTGCCATTGAGCTACAGGCTCCATATTAAGAGCGAAAAGATTATATCACCAAAATTACAGGCTCGCAAGTATTTTTTGGATGACTTCCAGCGCGGATTCTCGCGCAACGACGGACTGTTCTCCGTTTGCCAGATTTTTCACTGCCACCCGATTCTGCGCGACTTCATCCGGTCCCAAAGTGACAGCCACGCGCGCCTTCATCTTATCTGCAAATTTGAACTGCTTTTGAAGTTTGGCGGGTTCGGGGTAGCACAACACATTCAAACCGCCGCGCCGCAGTTCTGAAGCAAAGGCAAATGACTCGCGCTGCAAGCTTGCGTCAAAAATGGTGACAAAGACGGGCGCGGGACTTGGGATGAATTCGGGGAGAAGTCCATTTTCCTGCAAGACAATTCCCATGACGACATCGCCCATTGCAAATCCAACGCCGGAAAGCGGCTGACCGCCAACGTCCGCAAGCAGGTTATCGTAACGCCCACCGCCCAAAATTGCGCGCTTGACCGAACCGCTCGTCTCGAAGGCTTCAAAGACCGTGCCGGTATAATACAAAAGTCCGCGCATAATATTCGGGTCGAATTTGACATACTCGCTCACGCCAAGCGCTTCGAGCGCGGAGAATAAGCGCGTAAGTTCATCGCTTTTCTTCCACAAATCAAAATTACCAAGAATATCTTTCAAACCATCGAGCTGCGCCTGCATCAATCCAAGTTCAAGCGCGTACTCGTCCCATTTTTTTACTTCCATTTTGGAACGGCGGTCTACAAGGTTCGAGACATCCAAACGCTTTTCGGCGGGGATGTTTAGCGCGTCGAATTCAGAATCCATCAAGCGGCGATTGTTGACAAAGATAGAGGCTTTATCGGGCGTAAGCCCCACCCCACGCAGAAAAGCCGCCGCGACAGCAAGAAGTTCCGCGTCTGCTTCGGGAGAATCAACACCGAACATATCCACGTTCCACTGAAAAAATTCGCGCGAGCGTCCCTTCTGCGGTTGCTCATATCTCCAAAACGGACCAAAAGACCACCAGCGCGCGGGGAAGGTCAGCTCTCCCTGTTTTGCCGCAATCATGCGCGCAAGACTCGGTGTGAGTTCCGGGCGCAATGTAACAAAATCGCCACTGCGATCCTGAAAGGTGAATGATTGCTTCTTGACTAATTCTTCGCCGGACTTTGCCGCGTATAAATCAATCGCCTCGATAAAGGGACCGTCATATTCCTGATAACCAAAAGCCTGTGCCGCCGCGCGAACTTTGCCGTAAATGTAATTTCGCAAAGCCATTTGCTCTGGATAAAATTCTCTTGTGCCTTTTACGCTTTGAATTTTGTTTGCCATTTTTGCTCCAATCGCTGGATTTTATCATGAGTTCAAGCCCGCCACCAAAATTCAAGTGATGAATTATGAAGCGCGTTTGGTATAATCCGCGCACTACTA
>DZBA01000366.1 GCA_022729775.1 Anaerolinea thermophila
TAATTCTATCTTCCATGGTTTTCTAAAATCTCCTGTCGTTACATTCTAAAGTTATTGTATGTAATGATGATGCTATTTCATATTGAAAAAGAAATGAATGAACGCGTCTATATTTTTGTGCCACGTGGGAATGTGCATCCGCTCATTGGGCGAGTGAATATTATCTTCGGGCAGGCTGCCGCCCACAAGCCCGGATTCGACTCCGCAAATATTTTGCAGCATGGCAACCACGCCAATCGAACCACCTTCGCGGCGATACAACGGCGCGCAGCCCCATACGCTTTCCATTGCTTTATGCAAAGCGCGGATTCCATTTGTATCTAAATTCGTAATTGACCAGGGGCTTTTGTTCAGTTCCTTTACTTCCCAGTTGATGGTTTCAGGCACGTTTATTTCCATGTACTTCACCAGCTGGTTGTAAATTTCCGATGGGTCTTGGTCAGGGACAAGGCGGCACGAAATTTTTGCCATCGCTTTTGCAGGCAGGATGGTCTTGGTACCAGCTCCCGTCCAGCCGGAAAGCAAGCCGTTTACATCCAACGTGGGACGCGCGCCAGTACGCAGCGCGGGCGTGTATTCTTTTTCTCCCCACAAAGCAGGCGCGCCGGTTTGTTGCAGGTAACTTTCGGGCGTGGTGGGAAGTTTTTCGGTTTCTTCGCGTTCTTTCTCCGTCACCGCGCGGACGGAATCATAAAAGCCCGGCAGGGTCACTGTTCCATTCGCGTCGTGCATCCCCGCAATTAATTCTGCCAATGCCTGCGCCGGGTTGTGAACTGTGCCGCCATACATGCCGGAATGTAAATCCTGCGCGGGACCGTAAACATGCACTTCAAAGTATGCCAGTCCGCGCAAGCCAAAGGTGATGGTCGGCTCGCTGGGCGAAATCATTCCCGCATCGGGGTTTAAGCAAAAATCGGCTTTGAATAAATCAGCGTTGGCTGGCAAAAACGCGGGCAGGTTTTTCGAGCCGATTTCTTCTTCGCCTTCGAGCAAGAACTTCAAATTGATGGGAAACTCCCCGATCTTTAGCACAGCCTCAACCGCGTTGATCGTTGCCATCATTTGCCCCTTCATATCGGATGTGCCGCGCCCAAAAATATAATCGCCTTTGACGGAAGTCTCGAAAGGCGGCGTCTCCCACAGTTCAATTGGATCAACCGGCTGCACGTCATAATGTCCGTAAATCAAAATCGTCGGCGCGCCGGGTTTCTTGATGTAATCTCCGTACACAATTGGATGTCCGCCCGTATCCATCAATTTCACATTTTCAATGCCAATCTTACGCAAGTGCGCCGCCACCCATTTTGCGGCTTCGGTCACTTTGTCTTTTTGCGTGTCGTCTGCTGAAATGGACTCTATTTTAATAAATTCAGATAGTTCCGTTAAAAAGCGCTCATGGTTTTCATGGGCGTATTCGATTGCCTTGTTTACGTCAGACATGGTTACTCCTTTTTCAAAGTTCCAAATAAATACCAAAATATTTCATGCGAAAAATTACCCGCGCATTCTTCATCCCAAATAAAATTGCCTTCGATAAAGATGCTTTTTAGCAGCGCGTCTGATTCGTGCGCAGGTTTACCCAGCAGATTTAACATTGCGCGGTAGCGGACATTTTGCGAATATAACCGCGCGCCAAATTTGGGGTCATCACGATATTCCGCGAGATAATTCATCCATAATTCGCTGCGCGCTTTGACCTCGCGCCCCGCTTTTGCATCCCAAGCGGATTGCCACTTCAGCCGAATCGATTCGACGCGCGCGCGAAAAGACTCCGCGCGAAGTCCCGCCCGCGTGATGGCGAGCAAAACCGCGCCCAACGTCAACTGCGGAAAACGAGTCCCAAGCGGATAATACAATTCCTTTGAAAGCAAATACGTTTCCAATTCAGGAACTGCCGCTTCGAGGTATTCAATATCTTTTTGAATGGTCATGCTGTTTGAATTTTGCTACGGCGCAGAGGTAGGCTCTTCCAACGCGCGGCGCGTCACAAGATACCACTCCGGGAGCAGCCCAAGCCGGTCACTGGTGTCATACAACGGCGCAAGCTGAACACCCTGCACTTGCGCGTCTACGCCATAGGAATAGACGGGGTAATACAAAGGCAGCGACGGCATTTCTTTTGCAAAGACGACTTGAAAGTTGCGGTACAGCCGCGCGCGCGAATCAAAATCGGCGGCGGTGCGGGCTGTCTCCAAAAATTCGCTCGCGGTGCGATTATCCCACTGCGAATAATTTTGTCCGCCAGTGGCTTCGGCTTGATGCCAAAATAAATATGGGTCGGGGTCGGGTGTGCGCGCGGTGTTCAAATCGGCAAGCGCGGCTTGATAATTGCGCGTGCCGAGAAAGTCGTTGATTAACGAATCATAGGGAACAGATTGCAGGTTTGCTTTTACGCCGATCAATGCCCAGTTGCCTTGAATGGCTTGGGCAATCTTCGTGTGCATTTCATCGTTCGGATGAACCAGCGTAAACTCCAGCGGCTGACCATCCTTCGCGCGGATTTCACTTCCGCCGGCGGGAATGACGAAGCCCGCGTCTTTCAACAAAACCATCGCGGAATCGGGGTCATAATCAAAGCGCGTGATTTCGCTGTAGTACGCCCACGACCCCGGCAGGATGGGACCATCCGCGACGATGCCCTGTCCCTGCATGATACGCGAGACGATGACGTTGCGGTTAATGCCCAGCAAAAGCGCCTGACGGACTTTGGCGTCTTGTAAGAAGGGAACATCCGTATTGTTTAAGTTTAGAAAAACCAAACCCATTTGCGGCAGGCGGCTGGAATGCACGGATAAAGTCTGCGACATCAACGCCTGCTGCAAAACATCGTTGGTCAACTGACTGACGCCCAACACCTCGCCTTGTTCATACGCGTCCAGCGCGGAAGCGGAATCGGGATAATAGCGGAAGACCACTTGCTCGATGTATGCGCGCCGCAGATAATAATTTGGGTTTGCGGTGAGCGTTACGCCCGTAATTTGTCCGCCGCTGGTGATCAGGCTGTCGAATTGATACGGTCCCGTGCCGATGGGTTTCAAGTTAAATTCAGCGTTTGAAATCTGGTCAGCGGGGACATTTTCCAGCACGTGTTTTGGAAGAATTCCAAAAGTGACATAATCCAAAAACGGCGCGAACGGTTCAGGCAGTTTGAATTGAAAGGTTTTATCGTCGAATTTTTTAACTTCCACCTGCGACCAAAGTTCTTTAATATCCTGCGGAAAGAGCGAGCCGCTGCTTTTGATCATTTCAATCGTGAACAGAACGTCATCCGTAGTCACAGGTTGACCGTCGTGCCAAAGCGCGTTGGGTCTAATCGAAAAGTTATATTGCGTCCCATCGGATGAAGTCCCCCAGGACTCGGCAAGGTCAGGGCGGGGCAAGCCGCGCTCGTCGAATCGAATCAGCCCGCTGAAGAGCAGC
>DZBA01000367.1 GCA_022729775.1 Anaerolinea thermophila
TGATATTCAGGGAATACCTCATTCGTGGCTGGGTTGTTCAAACGCTTGGTCAAAATCTCGGAAAGCACATCGCGGTAATCGGTGGTGACGGCAAGGTCGCCGGGACCGATGAGTTGACCTTCCGCCATCCCCGGCCACCGCCCGAGGACTTTGCCGCCGTCCACATTTCCACCCATGACCATCATCATGCTGCCGTGACCGTGGTCCGTGCCGAGACTGCCATTCTCGGAGGCGCGGCGTCCAAACTCGGACATGGTGACGGTGGTGAGTTGGTTCATGTGGTCAGCCATATCGGCGTGAAAGGCGGCGAGACCTTCAGCAAGGTCTTTCATCAGGCTGGGCATTAATCCGCTGGCGGAGCCTTGCGCGAAGTGTGTATCCCAGCCACCGAGGTCAATGGCTGAGACTTCGAGTCCCACGTCCGCTTTGATGAGCATGGCGGTTTGTTTGAGTGCGAGACCGAATTCGGTGTCGGGGTAGTTGGAGATTGGAGACGTCGCCCTGAGCCCGTCGAAGGGTTGGTAATTGGTGGGGTCGAGTTTTTGGAGCGTGTCCATGATGGACAAGGTATCTTGTCCCAGCACATCGTCTTGATAGACCATGCTCAATGCGGCGCGCATTTGCTGCAAGGCGCGCGGATCACCGCCAAGGTGAAAGTCAGCGATGGAACGCAATGCAGAAACTGGGACTGAACCACTCAGGCTGCGCTGCGGACGCGCGCCCATGCCAACGGCACGCAAGGGAGACGAATTGCCTGTGTTCAACGTGGCAAGGTGACGCCCGATCCAGCCAGAGGCGGGACCGCGCTCATCGTCCACGCCGCGCTCCATGAGTTCCATGGCTTTGAAGTGACTGCGTGATTCGTCGGGCGCTCCACAGGCATGGATGATGGCAAGCTGTTCGCTTTGCCATGCTTCGAGCAATGGCTGCATGGTGGGATGAAAGCCGAAGAAACCATCGAGGTCAACGGCGCGGTCTTCTTTCTTTGCATTTGAGTCATCGGGGCGGGGAATTCCAAGCGACGGACGCAATTGGTAATAGGCATCTTCGCCGTGTGGCACGACCATGTTGAGCACATCCGCTGCGCCGCGGAGGAAGACAACGACTAAAGTATCTCCGCGTGGGGCGGTGTTGGCTGGGGCGAAGGAAAGTCGGGGAAGCCAGGTTGGAAGGGTTTGGGTGAGCATTAAAAAAACTCCATAATTCGTAGTGACGACTTTAGTCGTTGCCAAAAGAGCGACTGAAGTCGCCACTACATTATCAGCGCCATTGAAATGCAGGCGAGGCAATGACACTCGCGGCGATGATCTGCAGAGTCTCTTCGTCGGTGGCGCCTGCTGCTCGGACGGTATCAATCAACCCGTCGCGAGCGGAGCGTTCCATCGGGGCGCCTAATAACAGAGATGTAATCGAATCCACATCGTCTTGTAAAATGCCAGTAGACGAGACATCCAATAAAGAATTGAGATTGTGCTTTGTGTTTTTGAGTTCGTTGCGAATCAACGCGAACGCAAATTGCCAGCGCGGCATGAGGTTGCCCTGCCAGGCTTCGCTGGTGTCGGGGTAGCCATCGGGTGTGGTCCAGTTGAAATAAAGCTGTCCCATGCGAAGCAAATGTTCGTGAAGCGCGGCGGCATCAGTTTCGGCGTTGAGCATACGAAGCGAAGACAGAACAAAATTTGCGGGGCGTTTATATTTTGGTTGAGCGAGCGCGAGACCTTCGAGCAGAATGACGCGCAGAACAGATTTGATATCGCCTTTGGTGTCGAGAAAAGTTTGCGCGGCTTTTTCGATGAGTTGCTGTGGAGGGTCATCGGCGATGAAGCGACGGGCAAGTTTGGTGGAAATAAATTTTGCAGTGGATGGATGCGCGACCAGCATCTCGATGACCTGCTCCGCCTCTTTAATACCCGACGGCTGGATCGAAAGACCCAAAACATTTTTCTCACCCGTATCATGCAGGTCGTCCTTGAAGACGAAATCACCGAGCCAAAAATGTTCCTTCACATTCCAGCCCGTCAGACAGCGCGCAAGTTCCATCACATCTTTTTGAGTGTAACCGCCATCGACCCCAAGCGTGTGCAATTCCATCAGTTCACGCGCATAATTTTCGTTGGGATGACTTTTCTCGTTGGCTTGATTGTCGAGATAGATCATCATCGCTGGCGAATGTGCTGATGCCCAAACGAGGTCGCGGAAGGAACCAAGCGCGTGTTTGCGAATCACTTCGCGGTCATCCACAGTTTTGAGATAGAAGCCGTTTCCCTTTTCGATGAAGATGTTGAAGTGGTCACTCCAAAACTCAACCATGATCTCGTAGAGTTGACGCTTGCTGTAGACCTGGCGCATGAGTGTGGCTTGACGTAATTCATTCGGAATAGACTCGCGATCATAGCCATCGAAGAGTTGGTTGCTGATGCCTTCGAGTTCGTTGGCTGCCATTTTCAATGTGTTGAAGGTTGAAAGTTGAAAGTTGCAGGAGAGGTCGTTGATCGTGGCGAAATCGAGTTGTTCTTCGATGTAGTTTTGTAAACCGATCTCTGCGAAGCGGGCGCGTTCCTCAACTCTTGCGCCAAAGGTGATTCGATTCAGCGCGAGGAAGTCAGCGGCGGGAAGCGCGGTCCACGGGACAGTGGGCAGATCACCAGCGAGTCTTCGATACACAGGAGCGCAGGAAGATAATGCCGCGCTGGCGGTGACAAGGGCGGACAGTTTGAGAAAGTCGCGTCGGGAGAGAGGCATGAGAAGGATGAAAGATAAAGGATGAAGGATGAAAAAAGTAATAAGTGAGAAGTGGATTAGGCTTGAGTTGGGATTGGTTCAGGTGCGCGGACAGTTTTCTCGCGTGGTTTCCAATTGAGCAGGGCAAAGGCTGTTGCGCCGAAAGCCATGATAAGCATTAGCGGAAAGATGAAGAACCAACCCAGCACGGGAAAGAAGGCGGCGAGTTCGAGAATGACCGAGCCGCGGACAAATCCGCTGAGGGCAGAGAAGTTACCCTGGCTTGCGAGTCTCGCACCCAAGTGAGCGGCGATGCCAGCGGAGCCGATTGAGGAAATCGCCAATGCAGCCGCAAGCAAAATCCAGCCGATGAATTTGGCAGGACCAAATGGAAGCGCAAGCAAAATGACAACAGGGATGGCTACTGCGACGACAATCGCAAGTCCCATCCAGAAGGCTCGCATGGGAGTCTTTTCGACTCGGTTTTGTGCGCGAGTGACGAGAGATGGAAACAACAGCCACCACGCGGTGAGCATGGCGGGGAATGCAACCCCGATGATGAGCAGGATGAAGAAGATAGCAGATATATCAGCCATTGGAAATGTCCTTTTGTTTTGTAGGTTACAAGAGATACAGGGATGGGTGGGGAAAAGTTGCAGGTTAAAAAGCAAGACTTCCGAGTTCT
>DZBA01000052.1 GCA_022729775.1 Anaerolinea thermophila
GCCGCCCCCACCGCCGCCGCCCCCACCGCCACCGCCACCATCTCCGCCGCCCGCTTCACCTTCCATGCCTGGAACGCTTGCGCAAGCGGAAAGAATCAACGATAAAACAACGGTAATAGCCATGAACACGAAGAAACTTCGTGACCAGGTGAATTTTGTTTTTGCTTTCATAATTCTCTCCTTTTTTTGAAACTTGAAAACTTTTTTATACACTTTTCCAAGAAGACATGATGTTTATTGACGTTAATGCTGCCTCCTTTTAGGTATCTAACAAATCTATAACGCCGTATGTTGTATTCATTTTATTTGCGGCGCTTTATCCATATAGTAATAAGGATCAACCCTGCCAGCATAATCACCACAAAGGAATTCTTGATTGGGGTGAGCGCTGTGCCAGTGGTTGATGAACCTGCTGTAGTAAGCGAAGGGCTGAAAACTGCGAGCGTGACCATTAGCGCCACTGCCGCAAATGCCATTCCAATTTGCAGCCGCGCTTGGGGCTCAAACCATTTTTTCCAAAAGGGTTCTTTCTTCTCCTGGTTTTCCCGCCTGATGCGGGCATTTAAGCGCACTTGCATTTGCTTTACTGGAATTTGATCCAGTGTGATGGGCGGAAATGCGTTTTGCAGCCGCAGGACGGTTTGTTCAAGCCCCACTAATTCATCGTCCAGCTCTGCTTCGATCTGGCTGACCCTTCCGCTCAACGCCTGGTCTGCAAAATTTGACAGCCGGTCATCCTGTGTTGGGTTGGGAATTTTGCTATTTTTATTCATAATGTTTCATCCAGATGTTCGCGAAGCGCGGCAATCGCCCTGCGGAACAGGGACTTGGTCGCTTCGAGGTTTTGGTCTGTCAGTTCTGCAATTTCATTGAATTGCAGGTCTTCTGCAAAACGAAGGAGAATAATTTCCCGATAATTTTCGGGTAACTTCTGCAACGCAGATTGTATGCTCATGCGTTCTTCCATCATTTTGGCGGTCAGCCCGTCTGTTCGACCCTTTGCCTCTGAAAACGACGCAAGCAGCGGTTCCTGTTTGCGCGCGCGCTTCCTATAAAATTCGGCTACTTTATGATTTGTTAAGGTGCGAAGCCAGGTGCTAAATTGAGAATCGCCGCGAAAAGATGAAAGCGATTTTAGCGTTGCGATGAAAATCTCCTGCGTTACATCCTCCACATCGCTTTCGGGAATAACGTATCGAACCCGTTTGTAGACGCTTGGAAGATGGCGCTGGTAGAGCGCGTTGAACGCGTCCTTGTTCCCATCCTTGAATTGCTGGATTAGAACTTCATCACTGGTTTCCTGGATAACTGAATTGAAAATGTTTTCCATATATTTAGTGGCTGCAAATGCTGAAAAAGGGTTGCCGAGGGGACGGCTCATTTAAATTGAAAAATTAGATATTGCAGTTAAAATATAACATAAAATTGGACATAAACTGTATGGATTTAATTGCACACTTTCAACGGAGTTCGGCTATAATAGAAAAATAAAATGAAATCAAACAAGCCTATCATAAATTTGGAGAGGAAAGATGTCTAAAATCATTTCAGTTCACTCTTTCCGCGGTGGCACTGGAAAATCAAACACCACCGCGAATATTGCATCCCTGCTTGCGGCTGACGGCGCGCGTGTTTGCGTTGTAGATACCGATATTGCGTCTCCCGGCATTCATGTGCTTTTTAATCTGGGAGAAGACGAGATGGCGCCCACGCTCAACGATTACCTTTGGGGTAAATGTTCCATCGAAGAAGCCGCGCATAATGTCACAGAGAAAATAGGCGTTGGTATTAAAGGGGAAGTGCATCTCATTCCCTCCAGTATCAAGGCGGGCGAAATTGCGCGCATCCTGCGCGAAGGGTATGACGTCGGTCTGCTCAATGACGGCTTCCGCGATGTGGTCGAAAGAATGAATCTCGATTACCTGTTGATTGACACGCATCCCGGCTTGAACGAAGAAACCCTGCTTTCCATCGCCATTTCAGACGCGCTGGTCATCATCATGCGCCCAGACTCGCAGGACTATCAAGGCACCGCGGTTACCGTAGATGTTGCCAAGAAGTTGGATGTGCCGAAGATGTATATGGTTATTAATAAGGTTCCCAAAGATTACGCCGATGAAGGCGGCAACCCCAACATTTTGGAAACCCTGACTTATAACAATGTGCGCAAGCGTGTCGAGGAAACGTATGACGCGCAGGTCGGCGCAATCTTCCCGCACTCTGATGAGATGATGACGCTTGCAAGCTCGGGCATCTTCTCGGTCAAATATCCAGATAACGTCATGTCCAAAGCCATGCGCAATCTGGCAGACTTAATTAAATAGGATGTTATAAAAGGGGCGCGCCATGAGCGAAACACCGTTTGAGGTGACCATTAGGGAACTAAAAAGCAGCGCGGCGGAAATCCGCCCATCTGAGTTGATGTTTTTCTCGGACCCGCTGCGTTCCACCCTAAACTTTGTAAACCGGGCTGGCAAGGTTAGCCTGACAGAACTGACAGAAAAATTAGGCTTCACCCGTGAAGAGGCGAAACAGGTCGCAGATGTTTTGCTTGCGCGCAAATTCTTCACGCTTGCAAGCGCTTCCACAGAAGAAGAACCGATTTACGAATCGCATCTTTCTTCCGCATCCCGCCCTGCAAGGCGACCTGCTCCGGACCTTTGGGGCAAAATTGGTTAATAAAAATTCCGAGTTCATCTTGAACTCGGAATTTTTTTCATTCTGTTTTGATTTCCACTTCCGCGCTCATTCCCCAGCGCAAGCCATTCGGCTGCTCGTCCAACGCGATGGTGACGGGGTAGACGACATCCCCGCCGATGATTTGAGACTTGGGCGCGACGCGAATCACCTTGCCGCTGACTTGTTTTCCCAGCGCTTCGATGTAAACATTCGCGCTTTGACCGATTTGCACGCGCGGCGCATCGCGTTCGCTTAAATCGGTGGTGACAATTTGCATGTGGGCAACATCTGCCAATGTGATGACAGGCTCGCCGCTTTTGGCAAATTCGCCGGCTTGAATTTTTACTTCAACAACAACGCCATCGAATGGCGCGTATATGGATGCCTGCGCAAAGGACGCGCGCGCGATTTCCAGTTCTGTAATTTTTTGATCCCATTCGGCTTTGGCTTGCCATTCCCTTTCGGGCGGACGGTCGAAGCGGTGCGGGATCCAATATGTATATTCGAGCGCGGCGGCTTTCTCGGCAAGTTCCGCTTGCGTCACTTCGCCTTCGAGTTCGGGCGCGTAAATCGTCATCAACAGTTGACCGGCTGTGACCGCTTCGCCTTCCTTGACCATGATTTGCTTCACAGGCGCGGAGATGGCAAAACTTAAATTCGATTCTTGCGCGGGCTGTGACTCGGCAGATGCGACCACAACACCGGGCGCGGAAAAAATCGGCGCGCTCTGCGTTGGCGGCGCGGAAACCTGCGCGGGCGATCCACATGCGGCGAGAATCAAAATCAGCGCGGCGGCGGTCATCCCAAATTTTTTTTTCATCTTTATCTCGCTATTCGGTTTCGATCTTGACATCCGCGCTCATGCCCCAGCGCAGACCTTGCGGCTGCGTGTCGAGTTCGATGGTGACTTTGAAGACAACGTCGCCGCCGACGGTTTCGGAGATGCGCGCCACGTCTGCTACCTTGCCGCTGAATTCATTGCCGAGCGCTTCGATGTAAACCTGCGCGTTTTGACCGACTTGGACGCGCGCCGCGTCTTTCTCGCTTAAGTCGGTGGTTTCGATTCGAAAGTGATTCAAGTCGCCCATCGTAATTACAATTTGACCGGGGTTGACATATTCCGCCGGGGAAATTTCCACTGACGCTATTGTGCCATCGAAGGGCGCTTTCAAAACCGCTTGTTCAAGTTGTATTAGGGCAATGTCCATGCCGGCTTCGGCGCGTTCCACTTCGGCTTCGGCGGCTTCGAGTCTTTCATAATCAACGCCGGTGCGAATCAAATATGCAACTTGCGTTTTTTCCAAAATGATATTGACCTTTGCCTCGCGGACTTTCGCTTCGAGAATCGCGCTGTCTAATGTGACCAGCGTTTGGTCTTTTACAACTTGATCGCCTTCGCTCACTTCGACGGTTTTGACGATGCCCGCAAGCGGAAGCGATAATTCGATTTTATTCACAGGCACAACTTCTGCGGATGCGGTTGCCCTGCCTGTTGACGTTTTTGCTTGCGCGGGTGAATCAAGCGATACGGTGGGAATCGCCGTGGGCGCGGGGTTTGTTCCGCAGGCGGAAAGAATCAGCGCAAGAATGGGAATGAATATCAAAAAAGATTTTTTCATCATGTCCTCCTGTAGAACAGGCTTAAGCCTGCCCTACAATCATCCCATCTTCCAATGTGACCACGCGCTCGGCGTAGCCAATGACACGCGGGTCGTGGGTGGCGAAGACAAAGGTCACGCCTGTTTCTTTGTTCAACTTTTTCATAATATCCATCACCTGCCTGCCGTTTTCGGTGTCGAGGTTGGCGGTGGGTTCGTCGGCGAGGACAAAGGTCGGGTTGATGGATAATGCGCGGGCGACGGCGACGCGCTGCTGCTGTCCGCCGCTGAGTTGGTCGGGGCGGTGATGGGCGCGGTCGGTTAATCCCACCGCTGCGAGCATTTCGTTAACGCGCGTTTTTCTTTCCACTGCGCCCATGCCGTTGAGCAGCAGCGGCATTTCGATATTTTCATAAGCGGTGAGCGTGGGAATCAGCGCGAAGAATTGGAAGATGAAGCCAATCGTTCCGCGCCGCAAATCTGCGCGTTGGTTGCGGTTGAATTTGGTGACGTCCCTGCCGTTGATGAAGACGCTGCCCGTCGTGGGCTGATCCAACAAGCCGATGAGTTGCAGCAGGGTGGTCTTGCCCGAACCCGAAGGTCCGACCAGCGCGGTGAATTCTCCGCTGTTGATGGTGAGATTGACGCCGCGCAGGGCGTGGGTTTCCATTTGTCCGATTTTGAAAACGCGCGTGGCGTTGATGATTTTTGTGACTTCCATTTTTTAAGACTCCTTAACGAAAGGCTTTGATTCGTGTAACGTGGTACGTGGTACGTGTTGCGTAAGCGTTCAACGTACCACGCACCACGCACCACGTTCTATCCATGCAGCGCTTCAACAGGCTCCATGCGCGCGGCAATGCGGGCGGGATACAGCGAAGCGACGAGTGTGATGAGATACGCGGCGATGGCTAGGTTGATAGTGTCGCCGACGGTGAGGTGCGCGTAAATTTGGTCGCCCATCAAAATGCCCGTCATGCCCATATCGCCGATGAAGAATCCATACACGGTGAAGTACCAGACCAGCGCGCCGCCGAATATCAGCCCGCCGACGATTCCCAGCGTGGCAATCAGCGCGCCTTCCAGAAGGAACTGCGCCATAATGCGCGGGGCTTTCATCCCAATCGCGGAGAGGATTCCAATTTCGCGCGTGCGTTCAAAGACCGCCATGACCAGCGTGTTGGTGACGACTGTCGCGGTGATTCCCAAAACAATGATATACAACACCACCATATACGCACCCGCAAAATCTTCGAACTGCATAATCAACTCGTTCATCTTTACCCACGTGACCACTTGCAGCGTGGACGAGTTCAGCGCGGCGGCGACGGTGTCGGCTTGCTCGCGGTCTTGCAGCGTGATGAAGATAATCGTCGCATGGTCGCCCGCGCCTGTGAAGGCTTGTGCCTTATCCAGCGGCATGAAGACAGAACGCTCGTCATAGCCGACGGTGTTGGTGGTGTAAATTCCGCGCACGGTGAAGAGTTGCTCATCCACATCGCCTTCGGATTTATTCACCAGCAGGTTTACCTGATCGCCCGCTTTCAAGTTGAATTTCCGCGCCAACGGTTTGCCGATGAGGATTCCCTCGCGGTCTTCGGCGGAGATGAAATCGCCTTCCAGCAATCCATCGCGGAAGATTTGATTCGCGGGCGAGGCTGGGTCAATGCCGATGATTTGCACGCCCGATGAATTTTCCCCGCGCGTGACGATTCCGCTGGCGAAGAGTCGCGGGGTCGCTTCTGTCACCTGCGGGATGGTTTTGACCTGCGCGATGACTTCGCGCGGCGCGGCGATTAAATCCTCCCATTTCAAACTTGTTTTGTTTTCGTTGTAATCCAGCGGGCGGATTTGTAAATGTCCGCTTTCGAGGCGGATGGTATTTTCCAGCGCGCCGCGCATTTCGCCGTCCACGATGGCAGCCATCAACAGCAGCAGCGCCATGCCAACAGAGACCGCCAGCGCGGAAAGCAGCGAGCGCCGCTTGTTGCGCCCCAGGTCTCTAAAAGCCATTTTGAATAGTTGGGTCATAGGTTCTCCGTGATAGTTAAAACGGAGTCAACGACTCCCGTCGTTGACAGTCCAAAGTCAGGAGACTTTGGACTCCGTAACGATTACACATAATGCAGCGCCTCGGCGGGTTCGCGGCGGGCAGCTTCTTGCGCGGGAATCCACGCCGCGAGGATGGAGATAATCACCACGCTGAAAACGCGCATGGGCAATTCCTCCAGACCAAGCGTGGGATACACCCTGCCGCTGATGAGCGCCATGTAATCGGCGATGTCGGAATACGCGGAATAATCGAAACCGATTTGCCCGAAAACATAATTGAAGAGCAAGCCCAGCGCCGCGCCTGCCAACGCTCCCACCACGCCGATCAACGCGCCTTCGAGGATGAACAGCGCGGCGATTTGTCGCGGCTTGAGTCCCATCGCGCCGAGCAGACCGATTTCGCGCGTGCGTTCATAGACCGCCATCAACAGCAGGTTCAAAATCCCAATGCCCGCAATGCCGATGATGATGACGCCAAAGACATTCATCACCGAACTCTTGCGGTTGATGGTCGTCTTCAATTCGGGATAATTATCTTCCCACGTTTCCACTTCGTAATTGGGAAGCATGGGCGCAAGCGCGGCGATGACTTGCGGCTCATCCCCCAGCTGCTCGATGTTCACTTGAACTTCGGTGCATTTCCCGTCCAAGCCGTATAACGATTGCGCTTCGGCAAGCGAAATATACAGCGTGGTCTTTTCATTGGACGCCAAGCCGAGGTCGTAAATGCCGATGACGGTCATCGTGCGCTGGCGGTTTTGCTTGTTCACGTCGCTGCCGACCAGCGTGATTCTGTCGCCGACTTTGAGAATCATCTCCTCCGCGAGTCCGCGCCCGATCAATACCGCGTCGCGGTCTGCGGATGTCAGCCAGCGACCTTCCGCGATGTTCTGCGGAATCAAACTCACTTCCGCTTCGGCTTCGGGTTCAATGCCGATAATGCTCAGCGAGAATGCGCCCTCGCGGTTTGTGACCATGCCGCCCGTTTGGATTCTGCGCGTGGCGGAAATCACCTCTGGCTGACTCAGCGCGGCTTGAATCACCGCCGAGTCATCTTGCAGCGGCAGCAGCGGATTATTCTCGAACTTTTCGCGATACCCGTCCGCGTGGATTTGGATGTTGCCGCCCAGCACGCGGATGGCGTTGCCGTAAATGGCGTTATTGAATCCGTTGATCAGCCCGTCATACATCATCATCATTGCCAATGAAAATCCCATCGCGCCGATGATGATGAATGTGCGGCGTCTATGTCGCCAGATGTTGCGCCATGCAAGGCGCAGGTAAAGTTGCATGATTGCTCCTTTTTCGGATTCCAAAGTCTCCTGACTTTGGACACTCTACAATACGGTTTTCTCAAATTAGTCTTTGCCACTGATTTACACAGATTCTCACGGATTTTTTTAGATCAATCTGTGTAAATCAGTGAAATCGGTGGCTGGTTTTTTGACTTCGAGAAAGCCAGGACTCAACGACTCCTGTCGTTGAGTCCGTTTTTACGATTTCACAAACTGCGATTCGGTTTTGCGCAAGCCGTACTCCATCACATATAACAACTTATCTATCTTCTCCTGCGTTTTCGCCGAGCGCACCCATTTCACAATATCTTTTTGCTTCATGCCTTCCTTCAGGATGTAAGTGGTGATGGCATTCGTCCATGTATCCATGACCATGACCGCGAGTTCCACATCCACGCTGGGGTCAACCTCGCCGCGCTTCATCGCCTGCTTAATCATTGACTCGATGGTGTCTGTGGTCAATTTCTGGTATTCGGCGAAATACTCGCCATAATACAAACCTTCCACCAGCAGCACGCGGCTGACTGCCTGAGTCATCTGCGGATACGCGGAGTTGAACTCCATGCCGACCTTGACCAGCCAGCGGAAATAATCGAACGTATCCAGTTTGTTACTCGGCGGGTGTTTGCCCTTGAAAAAATCCATCTTTTCTTTGGTCAATACATCCACCAAATACTTGAACACATCCATCTTGTCTTCGAAGTATTGATAGAAGCTGCCTTTGGAAATTCCGCTGTTTGCCACGATCCGATTAATGGACGCGGATTTGAAGCCGTGCTCGGCAAATTCGTCCACAGCGGCGTTGACGATTGCCTGTCTTTTTTCTTCGGGAAGGTTGAGGAAGGTTTGTTTGGGCATACAATGTGACCTTGTGGTCATGTGACCAGTTAGTCATATTGTAGGACGATTCGCGCGCGTGTCAATACCCGCTGCGAACGGGACATCAATCAAAGGTAAAATACAACTCCGAAACTCACGTTTTATAAGGCATCTCTAAATGGAAATTTCCGAAAGGCAACAACGGTGGCGAGCGCAAAATATACTCACGCCGAAAAAACTCGAACTCGCCCACCGCATCCTCGATGAAATCCGCGCGGGCAGTGAGGTCATGCGCGCGTTGCGGAGTTATCCGCTCGATGGCGGCGGATATTTGACCAAAGCCGCGCTGGTCGCCGCATATCATCAAATGGTGGAAAATAAAACCATCGCGCCCGATAAATCTTTATTGGAAAGTATCCGCATGAAGCCGATGCGCACGCTTTCGGGCGTGACGACGGTGACGGTTTTGACGAAGGCATATCCATGCCCCGGTAAGTGTATTTTTTGTCCCACTGATGTGCGGATGCCGAAGAGCTATTTGCCCGACGAGCCCGGCGCGATGCGCGCGCTCGAACATGAATTCGACCCATACCAACAAGTCGAGGCGCGGATTCGCGCTTTGGAAAATCTCGGACACCCCACCGATAAAATCGAGTTGTTGATCCTTGGCGGGACGTGGTCATCGTATAAACGTGATTATCAGGAATGGTTTATCAAACGCTGCTTCGATGCGATGAACGAAAGCGGACTCCAGTCGTTGGAAGCCCAAAGTCAGGAGACTTTGGAGTCCATTCATAACATCAACGAAACCGCAGCACACCGCAACGTGGGACTTGTAATCGAAACCCGCCCGGATGAAATCAACCCCGATGAAATTAAATGGCTTCGTCATCTCGGTGTGACCAAAGTGCAGATGGGCGCGCAAAGTTTCAACGACCACATTTTGGAAATCAACAAACGCGGACATGATCTTGAATCCACGCGCAAGGCGACGGCGTTATTACGCGCGGCTGGATTCAAAATCGTCTTGCATTGGATGCCGAATTTGCTCGGCGCGACGCCCGAATCAGACCGCGAAGATTTCGCGCGGATGTGGGTGGACTTCTGCCCCGATGAAATCAAAATCTATCCGAATCAATTGCTGGCAAATGCCGAGTTGTATGAATATTGGCAGCGCGGGGAATTTCATCCATACACAACAGATGATCTGGTGAAGTTGATCGCGGATATCAAACCGACCATTCCGCGTTATTGCAGGGTCAACCGCGTGATTCGTGACATCCCCGGAAATAACGTGGTGGAAGGAAACACGCGCACGAGTCTGCGTCAGGATATTCAAAGCGAAATGAAACAGCGCGGGACGCATTGCCAATGCATCCGCTGCCGCGAGGTAAAAGGCAAGCCCGTCAATTCATCCGAGTTGCGGCTGGATGATTTGATCTATCAGGCAGGCAAAGCCGAAGAACACTTTATTTCATTCACCACAGCGGATGACAAACTCGCGGGCTTCCTGCGACTCTCACTTCCCAAGCACGATTCCCCGCAGACAGGGATTTCCGACCTCGACCATGCCGCGCTGATTCGTGAAGTCCACGTTTACGGGCAATCGCTTGCCGTCGGCGAGGATAAAAGCGGCGCCGCGCAGCATCTCGGTCTTGGCACGCGCCTGCTCGAAGAAGCGGAGCAAATCGCCCGCGATCATCAATTCAATAAACTTGCGGTCATCTCCGCAGTTGGGACACGTCACTATTATTTAGACCGCGGATTTCAACGTGGTGAGTATTATTTGGTTAAAGGTCTTTTTTAACACAAAGGTCACAAAGGACACAAAGTTTTATGGCGAATCCTCCCAAGCGGGTATTTCTTCCTATTGCATCTGATGTTGAACGAGTTGGAAAAAGCGTGTTGGATGCAGCCTTTAAGGTTCATACTGTCCTTGGTCCTGGTCTTCTGGAGTCTGTTTATAAAATTTCCATGAAACATGTACTGGAGAAGAACAATTTGCTGGTAGATAAAGAATTCAGCGTTCCAATTATGTTTGAAGGCGAAAGACTTGACTCTGCATTGAAGATTGACCTGTTTGTTGAGAAGTGCGTAATCGTTGAATTGAAATCCGTTGAAAAAATGAATCCCGTTTATGAAGCGCAACTATTAACTTACTTGCGCCTTACAGGAGTTCGCCTCGGCTTTCTTATTAATTTTAATGTTCCACATTTAAGAGACGGCATTAAGCGAATGGTCGTCTAAGTGCATAAAAAACTACATTCATTACACCTTTGTGACCTTCGTGTCCTTTGTGTTAAAAAATAGGAGTCAATTGAAAACAAAACACTGGATTAACTTCATCATCCTCGGCATTATCTGGAGCTCATCCTTCCTCTGGATCAAAATCGCCATCGAAGAACTTGGACCCATTACGCTGGTTGCATATCGCGTGCTGCTTGGGATGTTGTTCGGCATCGCGGTCATCATCGCCCAACGCGTGTCGATTCCGCGCACGGTCAAAGAATGGATACCGCTTTTCATTCTCGGCTTGACCAACATGGCGATCCCCTTCTTTCTCATTTCATGGGGCGAGCAAGTGATCGACTCTGGCGTTGCTTCCATTCTCAATGCCACCGTCCCGCTGTTCACCATCGTCGTTTCACACTTCATGTTGGACGACGACAAAATGACCGCGCCCAAAGTCGTCGGTTTGTTGATGGGTTTCGCGGGTGTAATTATCTTGATGAGCAAAGATATTGGCGAATCGCATAGTTCCATCATCGGGCAAGTCGCCATTATCGTCGCGGCTGTGTTTTACGCGGGCAGTTCGATCTACATCCGTGTCACAACGCAAAGCACAGCGGGCATCGTCCGCAGCATGGGACCGCTCGCCTCTGCCACCGTTGTGATGTGGGCTGCCGCCTTCATCTTTGAAGCGCCCATCAAAATTCCCACGCTTCCCATTACCTGGATCGCGCTGCTTTGGCTTGGCGTGCTTGGGTCTGGGCTTGCCTTCCTGCTCGTCTTTCAACTGATTCACGACATCGGTCCCACGCGCTCGACAATGGTCACCTATCTTTTCCCGCTTGGCGGCGTCACACTTGGCGCGATCTTCCTCGACGAAAAACTTACATGGCAAATCATCGTGGGCGCGCTGTTGATCATCGCCAGCCTTTTTGTAGCGAACAAAAAACAACCATAAAACTATTGCAACACTTGGCGGACTCCGTAAGTTCTACTTACGGAAAAAATGAAAGCCCTGAAGTTCTGCTTTTGCAAGTCCAGAAGTAGAACTTCTGGACTCCGTAAGGAATTTACTATGACAGAAAACTTTCACTCTGGATTTATCACCATCGTTGGACGCCCAAACGTCGGCAAGTCCACGCTCGTTAACGCGCTGCTCGGACAAAAGATCGCGGCGGTTTCCCCGCGTCCGCAGACCACGCGCAAACGCCAGCTCGGAATTCTCACGCTGGAAAATGCGCAACTGATTTTTGTAGATACGCCCGGCATCCATCAGGCAAAACATAAACTTGGCGCGTTCCTCAACTACGAAGCCGAAGAAGCGCTGCAAGGCGTGGATGTGATTCTCTGGCTCGTGGATTCGTCTTCCGCGCCGACAGAGGACGACATGCGAATCGCGACTTTGCTGAAAAGCGCCGCGCGGCGGACTCCCACCATCCTGTTGCTCAACAAAACGGATTTGATCCCCCCCGAAGTGGAGTCGCTTCGCGTGGGCGAATTTTCCGCGCTGTTGAAAACAACCGACGTCAAGAGAATCTCCGCGAGCAACCGCAGCGGAATCGGCAGCCTGATCGAGTCGCTGATCCATCTCCTGCCGCAGCGCGAAGCGGAATATCCCGAAGAACAAATCACCGATTTATACGAGCGTGAGATCGCCGCGGATTTGATTCGCGAAGCGTGCCTGCTGCAACTGCGCGATGAAGTGCCGCACAGCCTCGCCGTCCGCATTGATGAATTCAAGGAACGCGAAAACGGCATGGCGTATATCGGCGCGACGATTTTCATCGAGCGCGAATCGCACAAGGGCATTGTCATCGGCAAGGGGGGCGAGATGTTGAAGACCATCGGTTCTGCCGCGCGCAAGGAAATCGAAGATATGGGCGGGCGCAAGGTCTTTCTCGAACTGCGCGTGAAGGTTTCCAAAAATTGGCGTAACGATGCGAACGTGTTGAAGCAGTTTGGTTACGGCAAGGGCAAGTGATTCCGAATCAAGCCGCGCCCAGTATTTCTGCGAGCGACAATACTTTTATATTTTTTGCCAACGGGTAAGATTGTCTTCCCGGGTACGCGACAAGCAACTCATCTAACTCCAGGTCTTGCATAGCAATCTGCATAGACTTGGTGAGCGAAGGCGCATCCATGCGCTTACACTCCACTCCAATTCGTTTGCCGTCTTTGATTAATAGCAAATCCAGCTCCGCGCCCGAATAGGTTGACCAAAAATAAGATTCATCCGGATTTAAGGCTTTGGTGATTTCTTCGATAACATATCCTTCCCACGAAGCGCCCACGCGCGGATTCAAGAACAGGTCGCGCTCGGAGTTGATGCCGAGTAAATAATGCAGCAGCCCCGTATCGCGGAAGTAGACCTTCGGCGACTTGACTTGACGCTTGCCCAAATTGGTAAACCAGGGGCGTAATTGGCGCGCCATAAATAAGGATTCAAGCAAATCCAAATAGTTACGCGCGGTAGTCTCGCTGATGTTCAATGTCCGCGCCGCTTCTGCCGCATTCCATATTTGACCGTGATAATGCGCCAGCACGCTCCAAAAGCGGAACAAACTTGCGGATGGAATTTTTACGCCAAATTGCGGAACGTCTCTTTCAAGAAACGTGGAAATAAAATTTTTGCGCCAGAGCAGGCTTTCTTTGTCTGTTTCAGCTAGGAACGAAAGGGGAAAACTTCCACGCTGCCAGTGTTTGTTCTGCAATTCAACGCCTACTTCTTCGAGCGCAAATCCGCTCATGTGAATCATCTCAATGCGCCCCGCCAATGATTCGGAAGATTGCCGCAGCAAATCCGGCGATGCGCTTCCCAAAATTAAAAAGCGCGCCGGCAGCGGGTGGCGGTCTGATAATACGCGCAAGATGGGAAACAACTCGGGACGGCGTTGAATTTCATCTATGACGATCACGCCTTGCAAGTTTTCAAAAGCCGTCATTGGCTCGTCCAATCGAACAAGGCTTCTGGGGTCTTCAAGGTCAAAATAGTTAATTGAATCAGGGGGTACGATTTCGCGCGCAAGCGTGGTCTTTCCGCACTGGCGCGGACCAATCAGCGCCACCACGCGATTCCGTTTTAGCGCGTCTTTGACTTCTTTCAACAGGAATGGACGTTTGATCAGCATGTTTTATTTTACCTTGAAAATCCCCACCCTGCTTGCGGATTTTCAAGGTAGGCAAAATACCCCT
>DZBA01000368.1 GCA_022729775.1 Anaerolinea thermophila
GAGCCTCCAAGGTTGTACGAACCGCCGCGCAACACCCGCGCAACGGCGCCTTCAGCTTTGTTTAATTTACCTTCGTTTTTCAAATAATTCTTGTAATTTCCCTGCCATTCGGTCACGCACCATTCCCAAACATTACCGCTCATATCGAGCAAGCCGTATTCGTTCACGCCCAAAGGAAATGCTCCCACAGCGCTGGTTACATTCAACTGGGTCTCGTCATAATTGGCATGGTTGGGCGTGATCTCATCTCCCCAGGGATAATGGAAATTCTTACCGCCATGCGCGGCATATTCCCATTCAACTTCGCCTGGAAGACGGATTTCGAATTTTCCATTCTCCAAATGCAAAGGTTCGATCTTCCCTTTCTTCCAAACGTTTAATGTTAAACGTTCAATGTTCTTTGTTGCCCAACGCGTAAAGGCGTACGCTTCGTACCACCTTACGCCAACGGCGGGGTGATTGAGAAAGTCATAAGCGCCGCCGAATCTGTCGCGGTCATTTCGTTTACCGCGATCCTTCCAGCCCGCTTCCGTCCACCATGCTTTATTTACGTAACCGTTCGGGTCTTTGACAAACAAATCAAATTGCGCGTTGGTAATTGGGTAGCGCGACATGAAGTAGTTATTGGGGATGTTGTATTCGAATTGCGGGTATTCGTTATCACGAGAATCTTTATCGCCTTTTTTGCTGCCCATTTTGAATTTGCCCGCGGGAATTTCGCAAAAGAGAAAATCATTCGTTACGCCCGGGCGCGGGTCACCCAGTTTGGCAAGGGTATTGCCTGCTTCGGCGCGCTCACGCGGGGTGAGCGCATTTTGCTCGAGCAGTTGGGACAGCCTGCTTCGCACCAGCGGCAGGATGGTGTTTTTGCCAAGATCGTTTTCCTCCACGCGGTCAATGCCCGTTTCGAGTAAAACCTCACCCGCGAACCAAATCCTGAGCCAGTCATTTTGATCTTTCGGCGCGGTGGAGGGACAAAGACTCGCCACGAGCATAATCGGGTTATTGACATTGCCGCGCACATTTACGCAGCGGCTGACCGCCCATAGGATCGCTTCGCGCCAGACCATGAGATTGTCCGCGAGTTTATCCGCTTTGGAAACAAAATTCTCCTCATCTTCCGAGTCGATATACGCGCCTGCCAAAAATTCCTGAAATGAACGGTGCGGGAAAGTAAACACGCCCGTATCGCGCTCCAGCAGCAAGCCCGCGCGTAGTCGCATGGATTCGATGATTTGCGCCGCCCAATTCCGATCTCCTTTGTTGATCTTCGCCAGCGCTTTTTCGAGAGTCAGTTCGCTAACGCCTGCCAGTGCATTACTCTCTACATCCGCCTCTGTCGTTTGGGCATGGGCTTCATAAGCCAGTTTCCAGATTACCTTTTCAAGGTCTAATTCATTCCTGCCCGCCTCGTTCAACAATTGACGCAAACGCGCTTCCTGTTTTTTGTTTTTCTTCTCCCATTGCCAGAGCAGGATTTCAATCGCGTCTTTATATAGATGAGCGCGGGCGTCGGGCAGTTTTCCCCTGTAGGTGTTGACAATTGCCATGACAGTTAACAGCAAGGGATTGGGCGCAAGTTTTTGTAATTCCTGGCGGGTATGCGCGGCGGTCTTCAAGTTCTTGATCGACTCATCCGCCTCGCTTTGGGTCATGGCGTTCAAGTCCGTTAATTCCGAATACCAATGTTCAATGAACAGGTCAATTTTTTCAGGTGTAAAGGGCGCAACTTCAAACTCAGGGAAGCTCTTCAAGCGCAGGTCGGGTTCGTCTTTCTCTTTTGGCGGTTGGTACGACAAAACGCGGCAGGTCGCCACAAAACGATTTTTACCGTATCTGGTGACGAACTCTTTCACAGCGTCGCGCACGAAGATACGTTTTTCCACGCTTTGAACTTCATCCAACCCGTCAAAAAATACCATGACCTTTCCCTGTTCCATCAGTTTGAAAATAGGCTCAGCCGCAAAAGACAATTTCTTGTTTTCGAGCGTTTCCGCAATGAAATTGCATAAATGCTTTGTTTCGGCTGGTTTCGGGTCTTCGGGGATGGACTTGGCAAAGTCTCGCAGAATCACAACGATGGGAAGAAAATCCTGTCCGCGCCAGTATTCGTCGAGCAGTTGGGTATTCCTTGCCGCAAGACAGAACGAGAGGAAGTTGACGAAAGTGGATTTTCCGCTGCCGGGGTCGCCCTTGATCACCAGCGTTTTATTTTTCGCTGCTGCCTGTAGCGCGGTCAGCGGCTTTGTCTTTTCTTCACCCCCGCGCAGCGCGGCGAGTTCGTCTTTCTCGCGCATTTTCCCTTGCTCGTCCATCTGAGTTTTGGTATCCAGCTCGATGTAAACATTGGCGAGCCGCATTTGTTCCTTTTGGTCGCCGGTCGTGTCAGCTTTCAAATTCAAACCGCTGGTGGAAATACCGGAGGTTATCTGCGCCGTATACCTCCGATAAATATTCAATGCCTCTTCATCGTCCTGCGGCTGCGCGCCCATATATATGTTTCCATGAATATCGAGTTGGTTCCCTGTCCCAATCATCATTATGGAATGATTCATATCCCGCCCAATGTTGATATCTGCTTTTACGCTAATGATCTGTCCAATTTCCTGGGCAAGCGCGTTATCTTTTTTCAACAATTTTTCGATTTGATATTCCAATGCCTCGCGCGCTTTTTTGTCGCTGGCGTCGCTCATCAAATCTTCGAGCGGCTCCTGCATGGATTCCTTTTCCTGCACTTTTGGCTGTAGCTTCTGCCATAGCCATTCCGCCGCAGAGTCTTCTATTTTTTCGCCCACTTTTTGAGCGATGTTTTTTCCACTGCCCATTAATTTGGGGATGACATATAGGGAGAGCATTTCCGCCGCTTTTGCCGCAATCTGGTCATAAGGAATGTCCATGCCTGTTTCTCCTTTTCGAGTATGGATGGATTTTATCCTAAAACAGCGAAAGACCTTTCCCCTGAATCAACTCCCAAGCCGCTTCCCCATGCTGACATCTTCCTGATGCCGGTGTGGGGAAGCGGCTTTGCCGATTCACATTTCACATCGGAGGTAAGTTATCCATGACAATTATACAAACGGGTCTGGTTGGATTTCTGTGCGAAGTCACCGAAGAACCCGTCACATTTCAGGAATGCCTGGCTTGCGCCCAGCGCGGCGCGCCTGGCTGCCCAATGGTGCCCGCCATCATTCACGACATAGCCAGTTCCATCCGCTCTTCCGAATATGCCAATGATTTGGCAAAACAGGCTGGCGCGGAAGTCGGATTCTCCGCCACCGAGCTGCTGGGCTGTCCGCGCCAGTATAGGTTGAAGAAACAACACCCATATTGGGAAAAGCCTTCGGGCATGTATCGCATGACGTTTGGCTCTGGCTATCACGCC
>DZBA01000369.1 GCA_022729775.1 Anaerolinea thermophila
TAAAACAGCGTGATAAAATCCCTTCATTCTTTATCAAAAAGGATATTTTATGACAGATGTCAAGGCGTTTGGCGAGAAGGTGATTGTCAACCTTGAAAAAGTGATCATTGGCAAGCGGCAGCCCATCGAGTTGATTGTTATTGGTTTGCTATGCCAGGGACACGTGTTGATTGAAGATGTGCCCGGGGTGGGTAAGACAATTCTTGCGCGCAGTCTTGCGCGCTCGTTGGATTGCACATTCAGCCGTATTCAGTTTACGCCCGATATGCTCCCCAGCGACGTGACCGGCGTTTCCATCTACAACCAGCAAACCACTCGTTTTGAATTTCGTCCGGGTCCCATCTTTGGACAAATCGTCCTTGCGGATGAAATCAACCGCGCCACGCCCAAGACCCAAGCCGCGCTGCTCGAGGCGATGGAAGAGCGGCAGGTTACAGTGGATGGTGAGACGCGCATCCTGCCCAAACCATTTATGGTGATGGCGACCCAGAATCCAATTGAATATGAAGGCACGTTCCCGCTGCCCGAAGCGCAGTTGGATCGTTTCTTTCTACGGCTGCGTTTGGGTTATCCTTCCATGTCCGATGAAATTCGCGTGCTGGAAGACCAGCAATTGCAACATCCGCTGGAGACGTTGAACCCCATCGTTTCAGTTGCGGAAATTCTCGAAGCGGCGGAAGAAGTCAAGCGCGTGTTTATCTCGCCTGCCATTCGTCGCTACGTGGTGCAGATTGTTTCGCGCACGCGGCAAAGCGCGGATGTGTATCTGGGCGCGAGTCCGCGCGGAAGCCTTGCGCTTGCGCGGGCGAGTCAGGCGCGCGCCGCGTTATCCGGGCGCGGTCACGTCCTCCCCGAAGATGTCAAGTCGCTGGCGATTCCAGTCTTGGCGCATCGTGTCATTGTTAGCCCGGCTGCGCGGTTGAGTGATTTGAGTTCCGAAAGCATCGTGCAGGAGGTGGTGAACGCCACGCCTGCGCCGGGTAATGAAATGTTATAGGGCGTGATGAAACCCGCGCGGATTTTCATCCTGCTTTTGTTGGCGGTTGGCGTCATTGGCGCGACGGTCACAGGCTTTGCAATTTATTCGCGTTTGATTTATGCAACTGTTTTGCTTTTGGCAGGCAGCTGGGCTTGGACTCGTTGGACCATCAGCGGTGTGCAATTGCGAAGGCGCGCGCGCATCGAACGCGCCAATGTTGGCGATGTATTCGAAGAACATTATGAATTGACGAATAGCAGCCGCATCCCCGCCGCATGGGTCGAGATTATCAATCGCTCGAAGATTCCTTACGCGGCAGGTTCGCGTTTGTGGACGACGGTTTTGGGAAAGCAAAAACGCATCCATGCCGCGCGGACTTGGCTGACGCGGCGCGGCGCGTTTCCGCTGGGACCGACGCGCGTTGTCGCTGGCGACCCGTTTGGATTGTTTCGCGCGGTGTTGGATGTTCCGCCGCTTCAAACCTTGGTGGCGCTCCCCATGCTTTTCGAGATTAGGGATTTTCCACTTCCGCCCGGTTTATTGTCCGGCGGACAAGTCATCCGCAAAAAGGCAGCCGATATTACGCCACATGCGGCGGGTGTGCGCGAGTATGCGCATGGCGATACGCTTAAAAGGATTCACTGGCGCAGCAGCGCGCGGCGTAACCAATTGATGGTCAAGGAATTTGAGCAAGACCCGCAATCGGAAATCTGGTTATATTTGGATTTGCAAAGCGATGCGCATTTCGAGAAGTCGCAGCAGATACCTGACGCGCCGACGGAATTATCGCTTTTCAGCAAGCGACCCAAATTTAACCTGCCGCCTTCCACGCTCGAATATTCGGTTAGCATTATGGCTTCGCTGGCGCATTATTTCATTGCCCAACGCCGCGCGGTTGGATTTGCAAGCGTAGGGCAAACCATTGCTGTACACCCTGCTGAGCGCGGCGCAAGACAGGAATCTAAAATTTTGGAAACGCTTGCCTTTGTAGAAGCGGACGGAAACCTGTCTATTGCGGCGCTTGTTTCGGCGCAATCTTCACAACTTCCGCAAGGCTCGACGGCGATTCTCGTCACGCCGAATACGCGCCCCGACCTTTTGGTCGCCGTAGATGATTTGCAGCGGCGGCACATGCGCCCTGTGGTTGTCCTGCTTGACCCCGCGACTTTTGGCAGTTCCGGCAATTCTTTTGCGCTGGTTGAATCTTTGCGCGCGCGCCGAATCCCTGTTTGTGTAATTGCGTGTGGCGCGGACTTGTCACAGGTGTTTTCAGAATTTTCATCCAATCTTTTTTCATAGGAGATACGCACATGACGATGACCAATGTTGTTACGATGGATTTACATTTTCAAAATCGAACTCACGCCATTGCTTCATACTTAATCCGCAGCGGCGATGCTGTGGTCTTGGTTGAGTCGGGACCCGGCTCGACTCTCTCCGCGCTTGAAGCAGGTCTGGCAAAAGAAGGCTTGTCCACCCGCGATGTGACTCACTTGTTGCTTTCGCACATTCATCTTGACCACGCGGGCGCGGCTGGCTGGCTCTCGCGTCAGGGCGCGCAAGTATATGTGCATCCCGTTGGCGCGCCGCACATGCTCAACCCGGAAAAGTTGATTGCCAGCGCGTCGAAGATTTACGGCGACAGAATGGATTCGCTTTGGGGTGAGTTCCTGCCCGTCTCGCCGGATAAACTCGTGGTCGCGCAGGACGCGGAAGAAATCATCATTGGCAATTTGCATTTTTTGCCGGTCAATACGCCCGGTCACGCGGAACATCATTATTGTTATGTTTTTGAAGACCTGTGTTTCAGCGGCGATGTCGGCGGAGTCAGAATGCCCGGCTATCCATACATGCGCGTTCCCATGCCGCCGCCCGAACTGCATTTTGGAAAGTGGCGCGAGAGCATTGCGCGGATGCGTGAATTGAATTGCAAGCGCGTTGCGCCGACCCATTTCGGCATTTATGATGATGTGGATTGGCACTTGAAAGAATTGCAAGGCAACCTCGACGCAAACGAAGCTTGGCTCGAAGGCGCAATGAAAAATGACCCGCCCGTAGAAACCCTGCGCGCTGAACTGACCGCCTGGATGGAAGAACAGACCCGTCTGCAAGGATTGAGCGAAGAAGTCATTCAAGCGTACACCGTTGCCAACCCCGTTGGCATGAGCGCGGATGGTATGTTGCGTTATTGGAAGAAATTCCGCGCGGCGGGATGATTTTGTTATAGGGTATAAACGTCATACATAAACCGTGACCCTTTGGACAAGACAGAATTTCATAATAAAGATATACTTTACGAATATCAAACTTCAGGGACTCTAGCGACTCTCCGAACGTAGTTAGTGAGGCAGATGTCCGAAGTAATATTTTCAAGGAGCAACCATGAAGGACTTTCTCGCGAT
>DZBA01000053.1:0-9458 GCA_022729775.1 Anaerolinea thermophila
GATGACAAATAACCGTCTGCCTTGCTGACAGGGCTTATTTTTTGCATAAAATCAGGAGAAATTGAGTAACATGGATGATTCCCAGAAAGTCACAGTGGACAACAGTTTTGCGAATCTAATGACTGAATTCGGCGCGTTGTCTACTTTTGCGGAGGCTGCGACGTGGGGAAGGCGAGCCGAAGCCGAAATCGAACGCATCGCTGGACTTGTGCGGGCAGTGAATATGGACATTGCCCAGCAGACCCAGGCGCTTGACCGTCTTAAATATGAGCAATCGAAAAAATTGGTTGGGCGTTTATTTGGCGGCGGAAGTAATGAAGAAAAAGAACTCGCGCAGCAAATCGAAAAATATAAGCAGGACAAATCCGCGCTGGAAAATATGCTTATGCGATTGCAAGACGCGGTTGACTTCACGCCGGGCTCGCCCGAACAACAATCCGTTCTAATCAAAGAATTGCGCCAGAAGAAAAAAGAAATTCAAGAAAAAAAGCGCGAGATTACCACAGTGATGCGCATTGTCCGCTCTGACACGCAGCCCAATGATGAACTGGCATACGCGGTCTTCAGCGCCGCCACGTTGGATCGCCGAAAGATGCGATACGCAAGGGAAGCGGAACTCCTTCCGCAGGAAACGACCAGCGCTTCCTACACGCGCCAAATTGCCCAATTAGACCGCGATATTCAATGGGTGGAAAAATTTACCCAATAAATTGTCGGGCGTTTTGTTAAATGTAGACCAATTTGGGTGATGACTGTTTTCAACGGTTGTCACCCAAATTATTTACTCACCTTACGCAGTGTTGTCGTTTCGACGAGCAGAGCGAGGAGAAATCCTTTGTCGCAGGGCAAGATTTCTCGCTTCGCTCGAAATGACACTGCGTAAGGTCACTTATTTAACAACAACAGCATCCGCGCAAACTGTTTTGTTGCTGAAATGCTTGACTTTGCTTTCTGCACTATCATTTATAATCAAGCATAATCAGGAGATGTAGTTATGGAAATACCGCAGATTTTTTCAGACCCGCGCTTTAAGAAAACCACCATAATTACCGCCGCCATTGCGTTGATCTACATTTTGATCAACCTCTTTGTGGTTGGCGGCGACCAATTTCTTTTCAATTTGAATAACAGCCTGAATCTACCGCTGGCTGTTATTAATTCCATTGCGGCTTTTACTGTTTGGCGCATGATGAAACCCGGCGCGCGAAACCGCTTCCTATGGTCTGGGCTTTTGTTTGGCTGGGTGTTGTGGACGTTGGCAGAAATTATCTGGACTGCGTATTTGCTTTTTGCGCAGGAAACACCCTACCCCTCGCCGGCGGATTTTTTCTGGATCGCCGGCTATGTGCCGATGGGCATCGCGCTTGCCGCGCGTATTCAGACCATCCCCACCAAACCTACGCGCTACCAAAATATCCTGATTCTGTTATTTTCCGCAATTACCGTTGCTGCCACCATTGTTTTTATCCTTATCCCCGTCGTCAGGGACTTTGATTCACAGCACCTGTTGGAGAGCATTCCCAACCTGATTTACCCGGTATTCGATTTGATATTGGTCACCATCGTTTGGCGGCTGTTCTTCACCTACGAAAAAGGCGATTACGGCTTTGCGTGGAGACTGCTCACGCTTGGCTTCATCCTAGTCACAATATCAGACTTTACCTTTACATACGCGGAATGGAACGACCTGTATTATCCTGATATGCAGGCAAATGTCATCAGCCGTTTGGCGGATGTTCCATACACGCTGTCATATATTATGTGGTTTATTGGCATTAACGCTTTGGGGCTTTTGCTCGTTAAAGAACACCCTGCCGAAATGAATCCCAGAGTCAGGTTGGTTAGAACATACGGGCATATCCTTGTGTACACCAAAGCGGACGATACAGTCATGGATTTCAGCCCTAACTTTGGGAACCTGTTTGCAGATGCGGAAGTGAAGGGGAAACCCTTTGCGGACGCGCTGGCAATATCCCAACAGGAGGGCAATGAGATTTTGCAAAGACTTCGTGAAGAAGGCAATATAGCCGACTTGCGGGTGCGCGTGCGGAACCGCTCCGGTGAATTGCAGGATGTGAGAATTTCCGGGCTGGCGATTATCAATCCGCAAAAGGGATATGTGGGCGCTAACATCCTTTTACGCACGCGCGTTACAGATGAATCCTTCGATGACGCCCTCGACCTCTCATCCAAATCCATCACAAGGTTATTGCTTGAACAAAGCGGCAGCATCGTCAAAGCGGAAATTGCGCAATTCCTTTCAGACTATTATCTTTCCTACATCAAATCTTTGATGTACATGGCGCAGCATGAAGGCGGGCAAATCATGTCCCAATCGTTGCTGGAGAAATTGCAGGAAATCGCAAACAAACATAACTGGAAAATACGAATCGAGCCTGACATTATCCTCGACAGCGCTGACTATTCCCTCGATGTATTGCGGAACGCGCTGCCCATGTTGCTTGAAGCGGCGAAGCAATTGGTCTCTGAGGTAACTTCATCAGAAGCCGTCGAGGCGCGGATGAAAGAAGTGGGCGCGGGTTTTAGCGAAATCGTCCATCGTGATGTGGCGCGTTATGAAAAACCCGGAAGCGAGTTGGGGTTTGCCGATCACCGCAAACAAACGGAATAAGTTGAATTTTATAATACCCTCGGTCACAAATTGCGCTTTCCCCTTCTAAAAAGGCGCAATTTGTAACCGCTATGGGTATGGAATTCCATAGGAGAATTTTATGAGCAACATACCCGCCATTGAGGTAGTGGATTTACACCGCTCCTTCAATGGCAATCATGCTGTGCAGGGTGTTGGTTTTGAAGTAGAACAAGGTGAAATATTCAGCCTGCTTGGACCGAATGGCGCGGGCAAGACAACCACAATTTCGATGCTCTCTTGTTTGCTGCGTCCCGATAGCGGCGAAGCGCGCATCATGGGACATTCCATCCGCGCTGACCAGATGGGAGTTAAATCGGTGCTGGGCGTTGTCCCGCAGGAAATAGCCTTATATGAAGATTTAACCGCGCGCGAAAATTTAACCTTCTGGGGCAAGATGTACGGCTTGCGCGGGACTTCCCTCCGCGCGCGCGTAGAGGAAGTGCTGGAAATTATCGGCTTGACGGATCGCGCCAAAGAACGCGTGGGAAAATATTCAGGCGGGATGAAGCGCCGCGTGAATATCGGCGTGGCGTTGCTGCATAAGCCCAAAGTCATCTACATGGATGAGCCAACCGTCGGCATTGACCCGCAGTCGCGCCGCAACATCCTCGATAGCGTTGTTGAGTTAAAGAATCAAGGGATGACGGTTTTATACACCACGCATTACATGGAGGAATCGCAGGAGATTTCCGACCATATCGCCATCATGGATCATGGAAAAATAATCGCCGCTGGCACGCAGGAAGAATTGGTCAAACTGGTGGGAGGTCAAACGCGCATTGACCTGACGCTGAACACAAACGCGGAAAATGTCATCCCAGAATGGCGTTCGGTGGAAGGCGTGGACAGCGTCACAGCGGAGGAGGAAAAAATCAGCGCGCTCGTCGCGGATAGCAATCTGGTTTTGCCGCGCTTGTTTGAATCAGCCGTCAAACATTCCGCGCGCATTACCTCGGTAAACATCCGCGAGCCAAATCTCGAATCGGTCTTCCTTCACTTAACTGGGCGCGCATTGCGCGATTGAGATATGAAAGCCCTCGATATTGCCCTCAAAGATATGCTGCGCTCGTTTCGCAGTTTCAACGCGATTCTGTTTATGTTCGTGATGCCGTTATTGATTACGGGGATGTTCTATTTTATGTTCGGCAATATGGCGGAAGATGGCGGTTTTAGCCTGCCGAAGACAAAGGTCATCGTCGCAAACATGGACGAGGGCGGACCAAAATTCAACGTGGATACAGACAACATCCCCGGCGGAAAAAACGCGGACACGATGGGAGAGTTGATTCTCGGCATCTTGAAAAGCGATGACATGGCAGATTTGATCGAAGTCGCGGAGGCTGCCAATCCCGAATCCGCGCGCGCGGCGGTGGACGGTCAAACTCAGCAGGTGGCAATCATCATCCCCAAAGATTTCTCCGAGCAGTTTGCCGATATAGACGGTGAAGCCATTATCGAGTTTTATCAAGACCCAACCTTGACGATTGGTCCCAGCGTCATCCGCGCAGTTCTAAATCGCTTTACAGACGGCATGGCTGGCGTAAAAATTGCCATCAACGTCTTCGTGGATGAATCGGATGAAGAAAGCCAATCCCGCGTTGGCGAGGTGGTACAGCATTATTTGAAGATTTCGCTCGCCGAGGAAAAAGACATCGAAGATGCGCTGCTCGATGTGCGCGCGCCCCAAGCCGACAACGCGGCGGAAAAAAGCGAGAATCTTCTAATTCGTATGATTGGTCCCATCATGGGCGGTATGATGATTTTCTATGCCTTCTTCACAGGCACATCCACAGCGCAAAGCATTTTACGCGAGGAAGAAGAGCGCACCCTGCCGCGCCTGTTCACCACGCCTACATCCCAAGCGACGATCCTCACCGGTAAATTATTGTCCGTTTTTATGACCGTCTCTGTGCAGGTGATTGTTTTGATGGTGGTCGCAAAATATCTTTTCAAAACGCAGTGGGGCGCGCTCCCCGCTGTGGTGATTGCCGCGCTTGGAATTATTTTCAGCGCGTCATCTTTTGGCATCTTTGTAAATTCTTTGCTCAAAGACACCAAACAAGGCGGCGTGGTCTTCGGCGGGGTGTTGACCGTGACCGGTATGCTCGGCATGATTAATACCTTTGGCATGGGCGGTTCAGCGAATGAAGGCGGCATTGGCGATGTGGCATTGCTTGTTCCACAAGGCTGGGCGGTGCGCGGCGTGACTCAAGCCATGAACGGTGAAGCGCTTACGAATTTATTAATCACCCTGTCCGTCTTGATGATATGGAGCGCGGTCTTTTTCACCATTGGCGTTTGGCGATTTAACAAGAGATACGCGTAGGTCAAAATTTATTTTGACCAATGGAAAAAACATGATTCGAATTTTCGACATTGCATTAAAAGACCTCACGCAACTTATGCGCGATTTCAAGACCTTTATGTTCTTGCTTATCATGCCGATTCTGTTTACGTTGTTATTTGGGTACGCGTCCGGTGCGTTCAACAGCGGGGAATCAGATTCGCGCCTGCCTGTTGGATATTTGAACGAAGATAGCCGCTGGGTGGATGACTCCCTGCGCGATTTGCTGTCCGCGTCCGAAACCATCCGCCTTGTGGAAATCTCCATCGCGTCTGCCTCTGACCTCGAAGCGCTTGTCGCGGATGGAAAACTCGCCGCCGCGATACTCGTTCCGCGCGAGTATGGTCAGGCGATGTTGAAAAACAAAACCGCGCGTTTGATTGTCATCGCGGATACCGGCTCGACAGCCTGGACGACCATCGAAGCCGAAATTTTGACCTCCGTCAGCAGGCTGGATGGCGCGCTCCGCACCGCCACTATCGTGGATGAAATGCTCGGCGCACGCGCGCCGTTCCGCTATGCGTTCGAGCAAACCCTCGAAGCCTGGGATGAGCCGCCCATCAAAGTTGTAGAAACGACCAGCAGCGTTGTTCCCAAAACATCGGATGGCGGCATGTCTTTATCGCACACCTCGCCGGGGATGATGTTGCAGTTTGCCATCGCGGGCTTGTTAACTGCGGCGCAGGTCATCGTTGCGGAAAGAAAGTCGCGCACGCTTCAACGCCTTTTAACAACTGCCACAAGCCGCATTCATATTTTGCTGGGACATTATCTCGCCATCTTCACCCTGATTTTTTCGCAATTTATGATTTTAATTTCCTTTGGGCAACTTGTCTTGAAGGTTGAATATATGCGCCTGCCTTCCGCTACGCTGTTTGTGGCGTTTAGCGCGGCGTTGTGCATTTCCGCGCTTGGGCTGCTCATCGGCATCGTCGCGCATAGTGAAGAGCAAGCCGTCACATTTTCCATTATCCCGATGTTTGTGTTTTCCGGGCTGGGCGGCGCGTGGGTTCCGCTGGAAGTGACCGGTGAAACCTTCCAACTCATCGGTCACATTACGCCGATTGCATGGGCAATGGACGGATTCAAAAATATCATCATACGCGGATTTGGCTTCACTTCCGTTTTGCTCCCCGCTGGCGTGTTGATTTTGTACGCCCTTCTATTTTTCTCCCTTGCGGCGTGGAGGTTGAACGTCGCCGAGGAACGATGATGAATTTTAACTATGCAAAGCATTGCAAATCCGTTACAATTTTTGCGCGGACTTTCCGCAAATTCATTCATCGGAGAAACATTTATGCTCACTGCTACACAATTTGTTAATGATTATATTGTTCCCTTAGGGTGGAAGTTGATTGGCGCGCTGGCTATTTGGATTATTGGGGGATGGGTCATCGCCGCGCTGGTCAAATCCCTGCACATGACTTTCAACAAACGCAAAGTGGACTCCACCATCTCCAAATATGCTGAAGGCGGGTTGAGTGTCGCGCTGCGTATTTTGCTGGTGATTGCCATTCTCAGCTTCCTGGGAATCGAAACCACCTCGTTTGCCGCGCTGCTTGCCGCGGCTGGAATTGCCATTGGCGCCGCGTGGGGCGGCTTGCTTGCGAATTTTGCCGCGGGCGTTTTTCTTGTTTTTCTGCGCCCGTTCAAAGTCGGTGACGCAATTACCGCGGGCGGCGTGACCGGCGTGGTGGTCGAAATTGGTTTATTTGCCACCACCATTGATACATCGGACAATATCCGCGTGTTTGTCGGCAACAACGCGATCTTCTCCAGCAACATCCAAAATTATTCCTCCAACCCATATCGCCGCGTGGATTTGACCGCGCAGCTCGCGCACGATGTCGCGCCGCAGGATGCGATTCAACGCTTGCGCGCAAAAGTGGAAGCCATTCCAAACGTGGTCAAGTCACCCGCGCCCGTCATCGAAATTTTGACATTCAACGAACACGGCGCGGTATTGGTTGTCCGCCCGTATGCCTCGAATGATGATTATTGGCAGGTGTATTTTGACACCAATAAAGCCATTGTCCAAGTCGGCGCGGAAGCAGGCTACTCCGTCCCCGAACAGCGCGTTGCAGTAAGAAACATCCAATAGAAACAATAGGGCAAGTAGGGGCAAGTCTCAGACTTGCCCCTACTCAGACTTGCCCCTACCCAAACCTTGCAGAAAAATATTTCATGCCCATTTCCCCCGTTTATAAAAAAAATCTCATCATTCCCCAATCTGCTATTGACGAAAACGGTCACGTCAACAACGTGACCTATGTTCAATGGATGCAGGATATTGCCGTAGAACATTATTCGTCCATCGGCGGAGTGCAAGCCCAGGGCTCGGACGCGACTTGGGTCGTGCGCGAACATCGCGTCGAATATTTTCTTCCCGCGTTTTTTGGCGAAGAAATCGAAGTCCGCACATGGGTGGAAAATATCCGCAAGGTTAGGTCGCTGCGGATGTATGAATTTGTCCGCGTATCGGATGGCAAGACTCTGGTGAAAGGCGAAACCGAATGGGTGTTTGTGGATGTCAAGACAGGCAGACCCGTTATCATTCCCGATGCGGTGATCGAGGTATTTCGTGAACCTTAAAGAAATTAAGTCCATTGAGCAAATTCAAGAACTTGCAACACAGGGATTCGACGGCTGGAAAAAATACGGCGATGTCTCTGTGGAACGCGATGGCGATTTGTTGATTTTCAATTACACCGCCCGCGCGCAGTATGAAGCGCGTTGGAATTTTTTCGAGCGCGTCAGCCGCGGATTAATCATCAACGCCGCGACGGGCGAAATTATCGCGCGCGCTTTTGATAAATTTTTTAATTGGATGCAGGATCGACAAAAGGCGCGCGGTCACATCATTTCCATCACCGAGAAGATGGACGGCTCGCTTGGAATTTTATATCGCGTGGAGGATGGGTATCGCGTTTCCACGCGCGGGGATTTTCACAGCGAGCAAGCAGAGTGGGCGACGAGGTTTTTGCGCGAGCATTATTCGCTCGATGATTTGCCCAATGAGTTAACGCTGCTGTTTGAAATTATCTACCCCGAAAACCGCGTCATTATTGATTATGGAGGGCGCGAGGATTTGGTATTGCTTGCCGCGCGGAATCGTTTCACCGGCGAATATTTGCCTTTCTTCCCCAACGTCTATCAACTCGGCGAGCGGTACGGCTTTTCACTGCCGAAGGTTTACAACTTCAATGACGTGACGCAAATCATCGCGCAGACGGGCATGTTGGACGCGGACGAAGAAGGCTACGTGGTGGAATTTTCCGACGGGCAGCGCTTCAAATTCAAAGGCGATAAATATTTAGAGCTGCATAAACTTGTCTTTGGGCTGTCGTTCAAAAATACGTTGCGCGCCGTTGAGTCGGGACAGGTGGAATACATCCGCTCGCAAATCCCCGATGAATTTTTGGGCGATTTCAATTCGTGGGTCAAAGAGATAGAAGACACGCGGGACGCAATCATCCGCGACGCGCGGGAACTCTTCGCGCGCTCTCCCAAAGAATCGCGCAAGGATTTTGCGCTGTGGGCAATGTCTGACCACAAGGAGTTGTCGCCTTATCTTTTTGCGCTGCTGGATAACTATCCGCTCGAACCGATTGTTTATAAAAAGGCGTTTGTCCACCGTCCCAACGAAATGGCGGTCTCTCATTCAGAGGATGTTGCGTAATTTTCCGCGCATGGGCATATATTACGCTTTATAATTACGTCATGAAGAAAATAGGCAGTCCGCTCATTCGCAAGTTTGCCAGGCAAGTTGCAAAACAATTTAATCCGCAGAAGATTATTCTTTTTGGCTCGTATGCTTACGGCAAGCCAACAGAAGACTCCGATGTGGATATTTTGGTGATAATGCCATTTAAGGGACGTAACCCAGAAAAAGCGACGGAAATTTGGATGGCAACCAAACCCAGCTTCCCGATTGATATTTTGGTGCGCAAGCCTGCGGAAATCAAAAAACGAATTCAAATGGGAGACTTTTTCGTGCGTGAGATTGTAGAAAAAGGCAAGGTGCTTTATGAAGCCGCTCACGCTTGAATGGGTTGAAAAAGCGGAAAACGATTGGGGTTCTTTGAATCTAGAAATGCGCGCGCGTAAAAAGAAAAATTACGATGCGGTTTGTTTCTTTGCTCAACAGTGTATTGAAAAATATCTCAAGGCAAGATTGATAGAGGCAGATATATACTTTCGCAAAGTCCATGATTTGACTTATTTACTTGGAATAGTTGTAAAGGTAGAACCTCTATGGATTTCCTATGAAAGGGATTTTAGATTGTTGACAGACTATGGCGTTGAATTTCGTTATCCTGGCGCCTCTGCTGATTTGGAACTTGCCAAAGACGCGATAAAAGTTTGTAAAAGTTTTCGCATCACAGCGCGTCACAGTTTGGAACTAGACGAATAAAAAAAGTCGGCTTGTACAAGCCGACTTTTTTTATTCGTTTTACTTTG
>DZBA01000053.1:9558-13801 GCA_022729775.1 Anaerolinea thermophila
ACGAATAAAAAAAGTCGGCTTGTACAAGCCGACTTTTTTTATTCGTTTTACTTTGCGTATTCGGTAGACCTTGTTTCGCGGATGACCGTCACGCGGATTTGACCGGGATATTGCATCGTCTCTTCGATCTTTTTTGCCACGTCCCGCGCCAGCCTCGCGGAAGACAGGTCGTCAATTGTTTCGGGTTTGACGAGGATGCGTACCTCGCGTCCTGCTTGAATGGCGAAGGCTTGCTGCACGCCATCGAACGACATGGACATTTCCTCCAACGAGCGGATGCGCTTGATGTATGCTTCTAAATCTTCGCGGCGCGCGCCGGGTCTCGCGCCGGAGATGGCGTCGGCTGCTTCGGCGATGACCGCTTCCACAGTGTCCTGGTCTATTTCATGATGATGTGACGCGATGGCGTTCACGACCACAGGGTTGACTCCGTAGCGCTTGCAAAATTCCGCGCCGAGTCCCGCGTGCGTGCCATCCTGGTTATGGTCCATTGCCTTGCCGATATCATGCAGGAAGCCGCCCTGTTTAGAGAGCTCGACATTCGCGCCGATTTCCGCGGCGAGGATGCCCGCCAGCTTCGCCACTTCAACCGCGTGCGAAAGTTGGTTTTGCCCGTATGAGGTGCGGAACTTCAAACGTCCCATCATCTTCAAAACTTCGGGGTGCAAGCCTGTGATGTTGGCTTCGTAAGCGGCTTGTTCGCCCGCTTCGTTGATGATTTTCTCGACGGCTTTGGTTTCGTCTTCGAGAATTTTCTCGATATGCGCGGGATGGATGCGACCATCCAAAACAAGTTTTGCCAGAGCGCGGCGCGCAACTTCGCGGCGGACAGAGTCAAAGCACGAGACCGTGACCGAATCCGGCGTATCGTCCACAATGACATCCACGCCCGCGATTTGCTCAAAGGCTTTGATGTTGCGTCCATTGCGACCCACAATGCGCCCCTTCATTTCTTCGCTCGGCAGCGTAACCACCGCGCGGGTGACTTCTGCCACATGCTCGGATGCCACGCGCTGAATCGCATCCGCGATTAATTTGCGCGCGCGTTTTTCGCCTTCTTCCCGCGCTTCCGCTTCGATCTGGCGGATGATGCGCGCCATGTCGCCGCGCGCTTCTTTTTCCACTGCGGTAAAGAGGTCTTTGCGCGCTTCGTCCTGTGTCATCTGCGCGATGAACTCCAGCTTCTTGACTTGATCTTCATGCAGCTTATCAATTTCATTTCCGCGCTTATCAACTTGTGACTGGCGTTTATTGATGTTCTGCTCGCGCTGTTCCAACTTATCGAAGCGGCTGTCGAGCTCGCCGCGCCTTTTGTCGAGGCGTTCGATTTCGCGGTTCAATTCCAGCCGGCGGACTTTCATCTCTGCTTCGGCGGCTTGCACGATTTTGGTCGCGTTTTCGCGCGAGCTGCTTTCAATCAAACGCGCTTGGGCGTTTGCGGCTTTCAGGATGTCGTCCGCTTTTTGTTGGGCAGATTGCCCGGCGCGTTCAGCCTGATAGCGGTGAAAAAAATATCCAGCGGCGATGCCGACGGCAAGCGTCAGAATTTCCGCAATAATTGTAAAGATGGGACTCATGTCATTTCCTCGTCTTCATAATGTTGTTCTGGGCGCGTTTCGTTCCAAATTCTGGATACGACAGGCGCAACCACGGAGTATGAAAATCCGCGACGGGCAAGGAACTCGCTCATTTTTTTTCGGAACTCAACCCATTCCCGGTCTTTGAAACGGGTTGCGCGTTTGATACCTGCGGCGTAAGCGAGCGCTTCTTCATCCACATTTGATATGGACGTTTGGATTGCCTCATCGTCGAGCCCTTTTTGGCGGAGTTCAAGCGCCAGGGCTCTTTTGCTGCGCGGACGAAAAGTGTTGCGATTTTCGACCCACGCTTGGGCAAATTCTGTATCGTTGGCAAGTCCCGCACCGCGAAGTCGTTGGAGGGTGGTTTCTATCACACCTTCCGCGAATTCATGCTTGCGCAGGTTTTGTGCTATTTCCTTTTCAGAGCGGGCGCGGTAACTTAGGAAGAGCATGGCTTGTTGATATGCCCTTTCGCGCGAGTCCTCGCTCAATAATGCCGCAATCTTTTCTTCGCTGAGTTCTTGACCTTGCTTTAGCCATGCGGCGGTGATGCGCGCCAAGCCAAAGGCGAACTCTCCATCCAGGTAAATGTTTACGCGGTTGGGGTTGTTCTTTTGAACCGAGAGTGCGGTTATCTTCTTCATCATGTTAAAACAAACAGCCGGAAACTCCGACGAATCGGTCTCCGGCTGTATGAAAAGAAAATATCTGGGTTGTATGAGCAATCTCGCGTTTATTAAATGATACGCGCGTCGAGATATGTCAAACGAAGTGACTGCTTAATGGGTCACTTTCGGCACATGATTGGCGTGAAGCCAGTCTTCTATTATTAAACTTCACAAATTAACTCCCAAACGCTGGCAGCGGGGAGGAAAGGTACATGCGCGAATTTCCAGTCAAATTCAAACGATGCCGGATACGGCGGAACTTTTCAGGTTGAAACCCTTGCGGATTTGCTGAATTATACATTAATTTTTTACTTTTTTAACATAATTGGTATAGATTGCCTTTTTTGGCGGCGTGGGGTGGATATTGGGCAAAACCGTCATGTTATACTGCCGTATTCAACTTTATATCAAAAATGGAATAGATGATGATAAATTCTATAAAAATTCAATTTGAAAATTCGCGCACGTCGGTTTTTCTTGTGACCGCCGCGCTTGTATCCATTGTGTGGTCTGTCATTTTTTCTGTAATTACCATCGCAATGCCTTACCAAATCGAGTTCCGCGAGGGGACGGCGCAGGTGATAACGCGCATTTTATTGAGCAGGGGAAATCCGTTCACGTTTGAAAACCACCCGCTGGCGATGAATAATTATGGCTTTGGCTACAATCTGGCTGTGCTGCCTTTTGCCGCGCTTTTTGGGAACACATTGTCTGTCCATCGCGCGGTGACTTTTGCCGCCATCCTGCTTTCGGCTGTGATCGCTGCCGCGTCTGTTTACAAAACCGCGCGGAACTTTCCCTTTGCGTTGACCCTTGCCGCGTTTGTGACCGTCGGCTTGGTTGGCAAGAGCGGAATCGGCGCGTTCCCATCCGCGCTGGGAACTTTTCTATTCCTGGTGGCTGTTTTGATTCCGCTGCTGCGTTCTTATGATACGGTCAGTTTGATTGTCAGCGCGTTATTTTCACTGGCTGCCTTTTATACAAAACCCTATTTTGTCCTGGCATTTGGCGTGGTGGTTTCATTTGTATTTTTGTTCGTTTCCATCAAAAAGGCAATTGGGTACGCGCTTGCTTTTCTTTCCCTGCTGGCTGCTTCGTTTTTCTTCGTGCGCGAATTTTTCCCCTTATATTTTTTCGATGTATTCATTTCGAATATGTCCATGAGCTCGATGAGTTATCCCCATTTGTGGCAGCAGTTAAAGGTGTTATTTTTTTTCTTCCTGCCGATTCTGGCGCTTTCCCTTTTTGGGATTTTCGTCGAGTGGCGCGGACAAAAAACAGTCGCGCGCTGGAAAATCCCCGCTGTCAACTTTCTGGATTGGCGGCGACCTTTCCTTGATTTTCCCTTCGATTATTATCTTTACCTATTCATCATCGCGTTTTCGGCTTTTGTCCTCGTGCTTGGACTGCATACTGGAAACTATATGACCTACGCGTATCAGTTGGTTGTCCCAACATTTTTAGGGTGGTTCTTTAATAAATTTGGCGCGAAAAAAATCAACATCATCTTTGTTGCGGTGATTCTCTTGAATCTTTTCCTCTGGCAGGGAAACCTACTCGCCCCATATAAATTGGAGCAGCGCAACTCGAAAGAATGGGAACGTTTTTTTGGATACCTTCAGAATTCCACCAACGTCCTGAACTCACAGGTGGATGCTTCTGAAATTACGCGGCTTGGCTTGACGCCCATCGAGTCCGGGCAGACGATGATTTTCTATCTCACCAAGCCTTTTGAAGATACGCCTTTGGTACAAGCCAGTTATGCGAATTTCATCAATGATGGATATAAATATACAAAGTTGATAGACCGAACCATCGAAAATCGCTATTTTGACCTTGTGGTGCAGGTGAAAAATAAAAGCGTGTTTTACAACGGCGGCTTACTGGATGAACATTACGCGCTTGTGGATGAAATCGAATTGGATATGCCGCAGGCGGGTCAGCATTGGACGGTGTATATCTGGAAGCCGAAGCAGGAATAATCAACTTCCAAAT
>DZBA01000370.1 GCA_022729775.1 Anaerolinea thermophila
GCGAAGACGATGACGCGGATAATATTTTCCGCCGTAAGCAACCAGATAGGCGAGTGCGCGTCGGAGATGACTTGCTCCATTGTAATTTTGGGCGCGAGGATGATGTTCCATGCCAGCAGCGGGACCAACAGCCACAAGCAATTGAGCCATTGAATTTTAATTTTCAGCATATCCATGTTTTCCTGTCGGGATTTATGATAATGTCATCGTGACGCGCGACATACCGAATGCACAAAAAAATCAGGCAGCCGCGTCTTGCGCGACTGCCTAATGAAATTTACACCATCGAAGTCTTTTCTAACTCCGCGTCGAACTCTTTCAACTCCGCCTGCTCGGTCTGGAGAATTTGCAGCAGCGGCGCATACGCAATTTCACGAAAAGGCGGGAGGAGAAGCGCAGCGGCAAATACCCCAATTGCCGCGATTGCGAAGAGAATGAACAAAAACCAGTTGAGGCGGGGAGTGTACATTTTATCTAGTATATAAATCCTACATCAGTCAATGAGGTCAATCTGTATCTACAAAACAGAAATCTCGAAATAAAACACACTGCCCTGACCTTCCCTGCTTTCCGCCCAAATTTTTCCCCCATGCGCTTCGACAATGTGCTTTGAAATCGAAAGCCCAAGCCCCGTGCCGGAACCCGCGCGGGATTTGTCGGCGCGATAGAATCTCTCGAAGATGCGCACCAAACTCTCGGAAGGAATCCCCGCCCCCGTATCGCGTACCGCGAAGCGGACATAGCGCGAGTTGGATTCAGCGCCCAAAGTGATTGCCCCACCGGGTTTGGTGAACTTGACCGCGTTGTGAATCAAATTGACCAACACCTGCTCCAGCCGCATCTTGTCCGCGCGGATGTTCGGCAAATCCCCGCACTCGATGGATAATTTCAGGCCGGCGCGTTCGGTTTGCATTTTCATCCGATCCATCGCGGATGTCAGCAATTGCTTCGGTGAAACTGGCGCAAAAATCAACTCCACCTGACCTGATTCGATTCTCGATAAATCCAAAAGTTCCTGCGCCATTTGAGTCAGCGCGTCCACCTCGATGGAGATTCTGCCCAGAAAGCGCGGACCCGCTTCGGGGTCGGAGAGCGCGCCATTTTGCAAAGTCTCGGTCAGCGCTTTGAGCGAAGCCAGCGGTGTGCGTAACTCATGCGACACATTGGAAATAAAATCGCGCCGCACCGTTTCCAACCTGCGCACGCGCGTCAAATCCTGCGCCAATAACAGGCTTCCGCTTTCATGTTTGTCGGGGATGACAATCAACTGCAAAAACTGCCTGCGCGCGGGTAGTTCCACCGATTCGGTTTGCAACTCTTTGGTCTGCTGACATTTGCGCCACGCCTCGATGAATTGATGATTGCGGACAACCTCAGCGATACTGTGACCGATGGGGTCGTCTACATCGAATAATTTTTTTGCGGCAGGGTTGGCAAATTGAACCTGCCCCGTCGAGTTTGCAATTAAAACGCCGTCGGTGAGCTGGTCAAGGATGGCGGCGAGGCGGGAGGTTTCGGCGTTTAGGGTTTCAAGTTTCAGGTTGAAGGTGGATTGCAGGGAGGCGATTGTGTTCGATAAATTTTCCAAGCCCGAAAAATCCGTCGGCAGGTTTTCAGGCGAGCGTTTCACTTGTTCGCTATATGTCCCAATTTTTTTTCTTAAATCATAATACTTCCACGCAAACCACGCGGCAACGAAAAATAAAACAGCAATGACCATCCATGCAAGCGAATTCATCCTTCATCCTTCATAATTCATCTTTTTCCCCTCATCCTTCAAAGCGATATCCGCCGCCCCTCACCGTCACAATCCGCGTTGGGTTCGCGGAGTCTTTTTCTATTTTCTGCCGCAGCCATCTCACGTGGACATCCACCGTGCGGCTGTCTCCGATGAAATCCCAGCCCCACACGCGCTCCAGAATAAATTCGCGCGAGAGCATTTGTCGGCGGTGTTCGGCGAGGAACAAAAGCAGCTCGTACTCTTTCGGCTTCAACGCCAGCGGCTCGTTATCCAATATCACTTCGCGGCGCGTCAAATCAATTACGAGATTGTCGAAAGACAGTTTTTCATGTTTCGGTTCGGATGTTATGGTCTGCCCCATTTCTTCGCGCAGGAGTCTTGCGCGGCGGATTTGCGCTTTGACACGCGCCATCAACTCGCGCATCGAGAAAGGCTTGGTCAGGTAATCATCCGCGCCGACTTCGAGTCCCACCACGCGGTCAATTTCATCATCGCGGGCGGTGAGCATGAGAATCGCGGCGCTCATCTCTTTGCGCAGAATCCGCGCCACCTCGAAGCCGTCCATTTCGGGCAGCATGATGTCCAGCACAATCAGGTCGGGCTTCATACGCCGCGCTGCTTCCAGCGCGGAACGACCATCGCCAACGGTTTCGACGGTGTAGCCTTCCTTTTTCAGGTTATAGGCGAGGGTTTCTTGAAGTGAAAGTTCGTCTTCGACGATCAAAATAGATTCTGTCATTTGAGATGAATATACCATAACGAAAATCTGAATCTGTTAAGGATATGTTAAAGCGGCTTAACGCGCTTGACATCGCCGCGCTTCAAGAGTATTATTAGAACAGAAGTTCTAATATGAATAACACAAACCACTTTGACCTGATGATGGAAGCGCTCGCCGAACTTGTGGAAGAGGGAGAGATTTCACAATCTGTACGCGCGTCTTCCCCGCCTGCGCTGAAATCTGTTCTCGCGGAATATCAATCCCTGCCGCGCGAGGCTTTATTTCTCGGCTTGGCGGAAGACCGCCTGCCGGTTTTGCTAAACCTGCATGACCCAATTCCCGGTCCTGTCCTTATCACCGGTGACCGCGCAAGTGGAAAAACCGCGCAGCTGCAACTCATCGCGCGCGCCGCGGAACTTCTTCACGTCCCATCTGAAGTGCAGTATGGCGTCGTTACGCAACACCCCACAGAATGGGATGACTTTCACGATTCAAAACACAACGCGGGAATTTGGGAAACTGAAAAAGAAAACACAAAAGAGTTGCTGCAATCGCTGGTCAATTGGGCGCACGCCAACAAAGGCGACGGGCAATTCTTTCTTCTGTTGATTGATGACCTCGAAGCGCTGACCAAACTGGATGACCCCGCCGGTCAAAACCTGCGCTGGCTTCTCTTGCGCGGACCCAGCCGCCGCGTGTGGACGTTTGTAACGCTGAACGCAAGCCGCGCGCACGAGTTAGATGCCTGGCTGGATTTTTTCCGCACGCGCTTGTTCGGTCACATTGAAGATATGAATCACGCGCGTGATGTCGCTGGCGACTTTGCCGACAACGCCTTTGCGGAATTAGAAGCGGCGGCACAATTTGCCATGCGCGAAGAAAATAACTGGCTCAAATTTTGGCTGCCCACGATATA
>DZBA01000371.1 GCA_022729775.1 Anaerolinea thermophila
TGAAACCTGTTAGGTCTGTTATGGAGCAATATGTGGTACAAAGATTCTGTCTTCTATCAAATTTCCGTCCGCGCGTATAAGGACAGCAACGGCGACGGACACGGCGACCTGCGCGGGCTGACCGAGAAACTCGATTACCTGCAAACCCTCGGCGTGGACTGTTTGTGGCTCATGCCAATTTATCCTTCCCCGCTGAAAGATGACGGCTACGACATCGCGGATTATTACGCCATTGACTCCACCTTCGGGACGCTGGACGATTTGAAGGCGTTGGTCAAAGCCGCGCATGAGCGTAACATCCGCATCATCATGGACTTGGCGCTCAATCACACCTCCGATGAACATGAGTGGTTCAAAGCTTCGCGCTCGGATAAAAATTCGCCATTCCGCGAGTATTACGTGTGGAGCGACACCGACCAAAAGTATCAAGACACGCGCATCATCTTCGTGGACACGGAAAAATCCAACTGGACTTGGGACGAAAAGACGCAGCAATATTACTGGCATCGTTTTTACGCCAGCCAGCCCGACTTGAATTTCGATAGTCCCAAAGTGCAAGAGGAGATGATAAACGTCGCGCGCTTTTGGCTCGACCTCGGCATTGATGGTTTCCGCGCGGACGCTGTGCCGTATCTTTTCGAGCGCGAAGGCACGAACTGCGAGAACCTGCCCGAAACGCATGAGTATCTCAAAAAATTACGCGCGTTCATCAATGAAAATTATCCCGACCGCATTTTGCTGTGTGAAGCGAATCAATACCCCGAAGATGTGCGCCCTTACTTCGGCGACGGCGACGAGTTTCACATGGGCTTCCACTTCCCCATCATGCCGCGCATCTACATGGCGCTGAAAAAAGAAAGCGCGGAGGATATGATTCAAATTCTCCAGCGCACGCCTGCCATCCCCGAAAATTGTCAGTGGTGCATGTTCCTCCGCAATCACGACGAACTCACGCTGGAGATGGTCACGCCCGACGAGCGCAAATGGATGTGGGAGCAGTACGCGCCCGACCCGCGCATGAGAATCAACCTCGGCATTCGTCGCCGCCTCGCGCCGCTGCTCGACAATGACCGCCGCAAAATCGAACTCGCCAACTCGCTGCTCTTCACGCTGCCAGGCTCGCCCATCATTTACTATGGCGATGAAATCGGCATGGGCGATAACATCCAACTCTTTGACCGCAACGGTGTGCGGACTCCTATGCAGTGGGACTCAACGCCCAGCGCGGGATTCACTTCGGGGACACCGTTCATTGATTTGATTGGCGGAGATTTCAGCCCCGCGCAGGTGAATGTCGCCGCGCAGATGAAAGACGCGGATTCGCTCTTCCACACTTTGCAGCGCATGATTCAAATCCGCAAAGCGCATCACGCCTTCGGGCGCGGAACGCTCACGTGGCTGGAGACAAACAGCGCGGCGGTGATTGCTACGCTGCGCGAGCATGACGGCGAAACGCTGATGTTCATTCACAACTTGAGCAGCCAACCGCAGACGTTCAAAGCGGATGGTCAATATTTGAATCTGTTCACGAATGAAAGCGAAACGTTGAATGAACTTTCGCTTAATCCACTTTCGTATCACTGGTATAAAAAACTATGACAAACAAACTCTATGGCGGCATCGAAGGCGGCGGGACAAAATTCATCTGCGCGGTGGGCACAGGTCCCGATGATATTCGCGCGCAAACGCGCGTTGAAACTACCACGCCCGCAGAAACCATGCGGCAGGTGATTGACTTCTTCAAAGCGCAGGAACCTGTCGCGGCGATTGGCTTTCCCTGTTTTGGTCCGCTCGACCCCAATCCCAACTCACCCACTTATGGTCACATTTTGCCAACGCCAAAACCGCATTGGTCAAACGCGGATGTCGTGGGAATGCTCCGCGCGGAATTGAATGTGCCTGTCGCATTCGATACCGACGTCAACGGTTCTGCGCTCGGCGAGTGGACATGGGGCGCGGCACAAGGCTTGAACACGTTCATCTATCTCACCATCGGCACGGGCATCGGCGGCGGCGCATTCGTGGAAGGTAAATTACTGCATGGCTTGCTGCATCCCGAAATGGGGCACATCCCCATGCCGCATGATTTTGCAAAAGACCCGTTTGAAGGAAACTGCCCGTTCCATAATGATTGCTTTGAAGGACTCGCCGCAGGTCCCGCAATGGAAAAACGCTGGGGACAACGCGCCGAAACGCTTCCGCTAAACCATCCCGCGTGGGACTTGGAAGCGGACTACATCGCCAGCGCGTTGACCGCGTACGCGCACATTCTCTCCCCTGAACGCATCATCCTCGGCGGAGGAATCGGGCAGCTCGAACATCTGCTGCCGCGCATTCAGCAAAAGACGCGCGAGAAAATCAACGGCTATATTCAATCATCGAAAATCATTGATGAAATCGAGCAGTACATCGTCAACCCAGGCTTGGGCAGTAAATCTGGCGTGTTGGGCGCGATTGCGCTGGCGAAAAATATTTCGGAGTCCAAAGTCTCCTGACTTTGGACTATCCAACGACGGGAGTCGTTGGACTCCAAGATAAACCTATGAACCTAACTCTCGAATCACAACGCACGTACAAACGACTCCTGCCGCGCGTGGAGGAAACCTTAAAGAAAAACATCCGCGCGGACAAAGCGGGCTGGGAGCAATTCCAGACTCGCCTGCAACGGCACTTCCCCGCGCTGTTCAATTTGTATTTTGAAATTTACGGCGCGCGCTATGACTTCTTCTATCACCTCGAAGATTTGACCGTCAGCCTCGCGCGGTCATGGTTCGCGCGGAGCAAAGACCTGCGCGCGCTGGACGATTCGCGCGAAGCGAATCCGCGCTGGTTTCAATCCAATGACATGCTCGGCGGCGTGTGCTACGTGGATTTATTCGCGGACAACCTCAAAGGCATCAAATCCAAAATTCCATATTTCAAAGAGTTGGGATTAACTTATCTTCATCTCATGCCGTTTTTCAAAATGCCCGAAAAAGAAAATGACGGCGGCTACGCGGTGAGCAGTTACCGCGACGTGCATCCGCCGCTGGGGACGATGAAAGAACTCGCCGCGTTGTCGCGCGAGTTGCGTCAGGCGGGCATCAGCCTCGTGGTGGATTTGGTATTCAATCACACGTCCGATGAACACATCTGGGCGGAACGCGCCAAAGCAGGCGATGAAGAATTCAAAGAGTTTTATCGCATCTATCCCAACCGCGAGCTGCCCGACCAATACGAAAGAAACCTGCGCGAGATTTTCCCCGAAGAACATGCGGGCGCGTTTTCACAATTTGGCGATAGTTGGGTGTGGACAACTTTCCATTCGTATCAATGGGATTTGAATTACGAAAACCCCGCGGTCTTCAATCGCATGGCGGAAGAAATGCTTTTCC
>DZBA01000372.1 GCA_022729775.1 Anaerolinea thermophila
GGACAGGTCTACAACCTCGGCGGCGGACCTGAAAACGTGATGTCCATTTGGGCGGAGTTTCAACCAAAGTTGGAAAGTTTGCTCGGCGCGAAGATTCAAGTCGCGCGCGGCGATTGGCGTCCCGGCGACCAGCGCGTCTTTTACGCGGATATTCGCAAAGCGGAAAAAGAACTGGGCTGGAAGCCCAAGGTCAACGTGGAAGAAGGCGTGAGAAGACTATTCAAATGGGTGAAGGAAAACAAGAGCCTGTTTTAACAGGCTCTATTTTTTTAAGCACTGCGCCTGCCAAACGAGATACCGCCCAATCGAAGCAAGCCGTTTACACTGCGAGTAGGATTCCAAATCATCCCATAATTCTTTTTCGGCTTTGCGCGTGATGAGGATGTCATCGGGCTGAATTTCCAAGTTGAGGTTTTGCAGGCACTTTACGCTTTGCTGGTCGGCGCAACCGCTGACCCGCGCCTGCAACATTCTTTGCTCGTAATATGTCCCCAGCCATTCGCTGCCCCATTTGGAGACCATCGGCTCGCGCCGCAAAAGATAAGGGAACCACTCCGCTTCGGACTGCCCGGCGATGAATAGATAGCGCGCGTTTGTCGGCGTATTTTCCTGGACATATTTCGCGGCTTCAAACGCGCTGCGATGAAGCGTGGGCGGCATTTGTTGGGTTTGCTCAAAGCCGTATTCCCCGGTTTGAAATACCGCGAGCGCAAAAATGACCGCGATGATTCCGCGCTTCCAATTCCCTGCATCGAGCGATTTTTTGAAAATCAGGCTGGATGCGCCGAATAAAATCGCGCCAAGCAACACAATGACCGAGCTGCCCTCTGCTGGGAGAATCAGCGCGGCGGCGAGCAAGGTTGCGGGAATCCCAAATTCTTTTTTTGATATTAAGTAAGCTAATCCCAGGATGATGAAGACAAAGGCAATTGCCGGCATGGATAGTATCTGCGCTTTTTCAGCCAGCCACGCCTGAAGCAGATTCGGCTGCGCGAGCATTGTCATAAACGATGTATTGTCGTGACTGTTGAACGTATTGACCAGCACGCCGATTCCATACCGGGTGAGGACTGTGTACAGCCACGCGGACGCGGTGATGGTCGCCGCAAGCGGCACGATAAAAAACAACTTCCATGAAATTTTTTTCCAGTGGACAAGCGCCCAGCAGACCGCCCACAGCGCAAAGAAAAGGGCGTAATACAAGTGGGTGAGGGTTGCCAAGCCCCCGAAGATTCCAGATAAAACCGCGTCCCTTGTGTTTCCATCGCGCAACATGCGGTTGAAGAAATAAAATCCCCACAGCATGAAGAGGAATGCCGGCGCGCGGACAATTCCCGCTGCCCAAGTGTGCGAGGCGTAAAGGAGCGGGGAGAACGCGGCATATAACACGGCAAGCCCCGCAGCGAGATGGGAGCGGGTGATGTCTTTTGCAAGCAGGTATAACGGCATCAATGCCAGCAGGCTGAAAATCGGCGGCATCAAGCGCGTGTAAGTAATCATGGAAATATCGAGTTTGAGAAAGACCGCCATCACATAGAACGCAAGCGGCGGATAGGCAAAGGGGACGCCGCCCGGCCCGTAATATGGAATTTGCATGGGAAGCGCAAATCCGCCCTCCGCGATTTGTTCCGCCATGAGGGTGTACATGCCGGCAAACGCGATGGGAAACGAAAATTGAAATGCGTTGTAAAAAAGGAAAAGCGCGCTGGCGAAGAACAAACCCGTCAGCCATATCATTAACGCTTTGGATGTTTGGGAAATTTGCATGGTGTGTGCCTATTATTTTCTATGGATGCGGAAGAGATCCGCGCCTGCCGGCGTGATGTTATAGCGGTCTGCGAGCGGGGTCGGGTACATGGTGAAATAAACCGGGCGCGAATCAATATTCGCTTCGATGTAATCTATCAAGGAATCCGCAATGCGGTACGCGTCTTCCTGCGGATAGGTTTGGTGAAAGTCCATGCCGGTTTTGCCGTGAACGACGATTGCCGCATAATACAGCCCGTATAACTTGCTCCAGTTTGTAAACACAATCGCGTTATCTTCCAACGGTTCGATGATTTTTTCGGACTTGAATTTATACGCGCCGGGGGATTGGTATCCGTAGCGATCCCATTCATCCAACCCCGTCGGAAGTTTATCCTGCCACGCGCTGTGAAAATCCTTTGCAAACAAGACGAGAAGCGCGCCGCAGAGAAGCCAGCTCGTGTGGGGAATCAAGCGCGGATTCTTCATCCACGCGGAGATTGATTTCGCAGCGCCATGAACGCCAAGCCCGGCGAAAATTCCCATGGAGAGAAATATGGGATAGTAGAACGCGTAATAATCAAACACGTCATAGGTGAATGCAAACGCCGCGCTGCTGAGCCATACCAGAATCAAAAAGAGGGATTTTTTTCTTTTGGCAATATCTTTGGACGCGATGGAAAAAACGAATCCGATAAAGGCGAGAAGCGACAGCAGGCGGTGTTCGCTTACAAAGTCTTTCAAGCGCGCGCTGACGTTATGAATGGGGAGGGCGAAGAGACTTCCGCTGAATTGGGGCGGAAAGAAAAGGTAGGCGAGTCTTTCCGTGGGTGAGTCGAAATCTGCGGGAGTCATGTCCCATGTGCTTAATGAAGGCAGGATGACGGAGTTGTAATATCCCGCGGGCGCGTTGCGATGGTCAATGTATAAAAATGCAAGCAGGAAGATGACGAGACCGGCGGCAGCCCCCAACAGGGCATGGCGTGTGACCGCTTTGTAGCGCGGCTCGCGTTCAGCGGCGGCGCTGATAAAAATATAAATCACGATGGCGGGCGCGGTCAGCGCGACTGATAAATGAATGCCGAGACTGACGCCCCCCAACATGCCTGCCAGCGCAATCCAAACCGCGTTTTTTGTTTCGTTCCATTTTAAGACGCAGAAAAAAATGGATGCAAGCACAGCGGCGGAGAGCGTATACACTTCGGCGATGGTGGCGAATTTCCAAAAGCGCGGGACGAGCGCAAGCATCAACGCGCCAAAGACCGCAGGCGCAACATCAGATTCGAATTGTCGGATGATGAGATAGGTCAACGCGGCGGCGATTGCGGCGGCAACAGCTGAAAGCAAGTTGACGCGATAAGCGACTTCACCGATGGGCAGCAAGGTAAAGATTTTTCCAATCAATACATAGATGGGATAGCCGCTGGGGTGGGCAATTCCCAGGGTGTATGCAATGGTTTGAAATTCTGCGGAATCGCCGTTGAGTAATCCGGGCGCGAGCGTGCGAATGTAAACGATCAGGCATCCGCTGAATAACAGGATGGCAGCAGCAATGTCAAAACGTGCAAAGCGCGTGTTCATAAGCATATTATCTCATATTTGTTTATGCCGCCCATTCCATAA
>DZBA01000373.1 GCA_022729775.1 Anaerolinea thermophila
ATGGCGGTGCGGAAGCCTGCCTTTTCCAGATAATACAACGCCTCGGCGGATGTCCCGCCCGGTGATGTGACCTGATTCCGCAGCGTCGCGGCGTGACTTTCCGCGCCTTGATAATACGACGCGGAACCTTTGATGGTCTGCAAGACGAGCTGCTCTGCCATGCGGCGCGGAAATCCCATGTGAACGCCCGCGTCAATCAACGCTTCGGCGAACAGGAATACATACGCGGGTCCTGAACCTGAAAGCGCGGTTGCCATATCCAAATATGATTCATCATCCACGAAAACTTCCTCGCCCATTGCGCTGAGCAGCGCGCGCGCAATTTTTTGCTGCGCCTCGTTCACCTCTTTGGACGCCGCCCAAACAGTGATGCCCTCGCCGATTTGCCCCGGCGTGTTGGGCATGGAGCGCACAATGGCTTTGTGCTTTAGCCCCGCGCTGAGTTTTTTCATACTCGCGCCCGCAATGATGGACAAAACCAGCGCGTCACTGCGGATGCCCTTCAAACTTTTCATAACCTCGGTCAGTCTCTGCGGCTTGACCGAAAGCACAACCACGTCCGCCTGATGCACGGCTTCGACGTTATCCGTTGTGAACTTGATGCCGTATTTGCGCAATTCCTCGCCGCGTTCTTCGCGCGGGTCGGCGGCGATGATATTCTTCGGGTCGGCAAGTTTCTGGCGCAGCAAACCCGCGATCATGGCTTCTGCCATTACGCCGGAACCGACAAAGGTGATTTTTTTGTTTAACATTTTTCCTCCGAGATCAGAGACATGATTTTTTTCTTTGTTGACGCTATTGTACCTTATGCGTATTTAACCGCCAAAAAGACGACGGATGCTTTCGATTACCGCTGGATTCAGCGTCTCGAAGCGATTTGTTTCACTGGAGAAGGATAGCAAAATCCCCGCGCAGATGGTGAACAGGATCAGCAGGTTTGCGATGATGCCAAACGCTTTGGAATTTTTCGCCAAGCCGCGCCAATATCCCAGCACGGCGAGCAGCGCGATTTGGGAAATGAAGTCAGATACAAAGCGCACTTGACTGAAGAAATATACAAGCAGGCTAAAGAAGTTGATAAAGAAAGAACCCGCAAGAAGTGAAACAAAAAAACGATATACGTCGCTTTCTTTTCGAGATGGGATAGATAGCAGCGCGAGGAATAAAAACGGCGCGCTGAATAAAAATCCTGTGACGGGTCCTGCCGCGTAGAGATAAGGCGACGCGATGTTCCGCCCTGCCATGAAGTCCGCATTGGTGATGGGTCGAATGAAAGGAAATTCTGCTACGGTCTGGAACGGTTGAAGGACGTAGTTATAAAAATTCAGCAGGAAGTAATCCGCGTGAAAAACCCAGTCCATGTGTTTGTTGAGGTTGAAGATGGTAATTTGGTAACGCAGACCAAACTCGAAGGGCGAATCAAACCGCGCCCAGTTGTACCATCCAATTGCAAAGGCGCCGAGTCCCAAGGGGATGAAAAGCGGGAGCAGGTTTTTTATAAATTCCTTCACAGTGTCATTGCGAGGAGAAATTATTCTCCTCGCAATGACAAACGCGATTAGCGCCGCGAAGAAAATCACCGAGATGGCATTGAGCGCGCGCGAGCCGACAGATAACGCCCAGAATAATCCAGCAAGGAAAAGATGTTTTCCGTCGGGGGCTTGCGTCGTACCCAAACTTGCATCAAACGCCAGCAGCGCAAAGTATGCGCCGCCGACCAAAAAGAATTGTCCCGCGCCAATTGCGGCTTCGTACACCTGCGGGACGTTCAACGACCAGGGGATGGGCAGCATAAATGCCAGCAGCGGAATGCAGATAAATACATTCCATGCTGGGATGTGTGCGAAGAATCGCTGCCATAATTTTAAGATGATCAGCGAGTTGAAAATCAATAATCCCGCGTAGAAGAAATAAACGAGATAAATGTCTTGAATCTGCCGCGCGAGAATTTTTTGCAGCGGAGCAATCAACAGCGCGGGGACAGGTCCCCAATAGATGTAAAACTTCCCTTTGTATAGCGACAAGTCCCAAACTTCATCATCGAACTTCGGACGCGAGTTTGGGTCGTTGGGGTCGGGCGCTTGCAATAATTCCTTGCTTGGTTTCAGGTCTAAATATAAATGTCCCTGATTGAATCCATCCGCGAGTTGGGTGTAGTAGTGCGTGGTGTGATCCCATGTATTGAAGTTGCCGTAGGTGATGAACCACGCATAGACGACGAAAATCGCCGCCCAGATATGTGCGAGCAAAAAGAGGGCTTTGAAGTTTTCCAAAGCGTATTCCAAAGTCTCCCGACTTTGAGTTGGTCGAATTTTATTGGTGAAATTCCAAAAATAGAGTCCCGCGATTAAAATAAGAAGCAACCCAAAGAACAACAAAATAAACCGCGAGCGACTCCAATCGGGGTTGGGGTCGAGTCCGATCTGGTGGGCGAAAATGGCGGTCAGCGCGCAGATGATTCCATCGAGGAATAATAAAATGGGAACGAGGCGGTTGGGGAGGGAGGTTTTGTTCATAAATGATTTTGATTCTATCAGAAAGACAACACATGATAAAAACAGTTGTAAAATATGTTTTTATCATCATAGCCTGTTGGGCTTTACGGAGATACAATGACAGAGATAACATCCAAACCCACCTACCGAATTGCAGATTTACACGAATCAGACCGCCCGCGTGAGCGGTTGTTGAATCTTGGTCCGCAGGCGTTGACCAATGCCGAGTTAATCGCCATCCTGCTGCGCGTGGGCGTGAAGGGCGAAAACGCGGTGGAGGTTGGTCAGCGGTTGTTGAAAAAGTTTGGCGGGATCATTGGCTTGCATCGCACCTCAATGAAAGAGTTGATGTCGCAGCACGCCATTGGCGAAGCCAAAGCCGCGCAGATCAAAGCCGCGATTGAACTGGGGCGCAGGTTGACTCTCGAAGCGCCCGAAGAACGCCCGTCCATCAACAGCCCCGCGGATGGCGCCGCGCTGCTTCAGTATGAGATGTCCGCGCTGGAGCAGGAACACCTGCGCGTGATTTTGCTCGACAGAAGAAATCGCGTTTTAGAAACGGTCGAGGTCTATAAAGGCTCGGTCAATTCGTCACAGGTGCGGGTGGGTGAGTTATTCAAGGATGCGATTCGAATCAACGCTTCCGCGATCATCGTCGCGCACAATCACCCCAGCGGCGACCCAACTCCGAGTCCCGATGATGTAGCGGTTACGCGCGCGATTGTTCAGGCTGGCAAGTTGCTCGATATTGACGTGCTTGATCATCTGGTCATCGGTCAGGGTAAATGGGTTTCGCTGAAAGAACGCGGGCTTGGGTTTTCATAATTTTTTCGCTTTGCTCACATTGTCCCGACACTTGCACTTGTGTC
>DZBA01000374.1 GCA_022729775.1 Anaerolinea thermophila
GAAAACGTGTTAACCTGAAAACGTTCAAACAGTATTCCACCCATGCTTTTTCATCGCGTCCTTCGGTGAAGGCTTCGCCGATTCCGAGTCGTTCGGCAATTTCGGCGCAGATACGATAATCGGATTTTGTTCCATTCAGCGGCTCAACAATTTGCGGCTGGAGAATCACTTCGTCGCCATATTTCCAGCCGTCTTCGACGCCCCATGTTTCGTATTGTGTGCAGGCGGGCAAAATAATATCGGCAAATTTCCCAGTGGGAGTTAAGAAATTATCTTGCACGACGATAAATTCCACTTTGGATTCATCTTCTAAAATTTTCTTCGTTCTATTAATATCCGCGTGTTGATTGATTAAACAATTTGTCGCTACCGCATAAATCAACTTGATATCGTTATCGAGTTTTTCTGCGCCGATGATTCCATCTTTTGCGGTCATTTCTTTTCCGCGCAGTACGGCTTCCGTCCACAAGAACACAGGTATCTTTGCAGACACGGGATTCTCGCCCGTTGGGAAAACCGTCCACAGTCCGCCGCCATCGGGGGCTTGGGTGGCGAGTCCGCTTGCCCAGCCGCCATGCACGCCGACGTTGCCCGTAATCGCCGCGAGGACACATCCCGCGCGGACAACTTGTTCGCCATACGCGCGGCGTTGCATTCCATAGCCTTGATACAAAACCGATGGTTTTATCGTCGCATACTCGCGCGCAATGCGCGCAATCGTTTCCGCTGGCACAGCCGTGATCGCTTCCGCCCATTCGGGAGTTTTGGCAACGCCATCGCGCACACCCAAAATATAATCGGAGTAACTCTCCGCGCCCGCCACCGTCATCTGGGTTGAGTCGAAGCCCGCGCAGTGCGTCCGCACAAAATCCGCGTCGTAGAGATTCTCGGTAATCATCACGTACGCCATCGCGGACATCATCGCGGTATCTGTCCCAGGACGAATCGGAATCCATTCATCCGCAAGCGACGCCGCGCTGAGCGAGTGACGCGGGTCAATGCACACCACGCGCGCGCCCGCCTCCCGCGCCAGTTTCACAAAATAATCGCTGTTCGTGCCGTCGCGCATTTCGGCGGGATTCCAACCCCACATGATGATGTACTTTGCGTTGAGCCAATCCTGCCGCTGATTGCCCGTGACCAACGTGCCATACACCGTTGGCGTCGCCGCGTTGATTGCCGCCCACGAATACGAATTATAAAATCCCAAACTGCCGCCAAAAAGATTTAACAATCTCCGCGCAACGTGCGAACCGTTGAGTTGATTGTACGAACCCGTGCCATACGGGACAAACAACGCGGACGAACCATACGCGGATTTGACTCGCCGCATTTGATTCGCCACCTCGTCGAGCGCTTCCTCCCACGAAATCGCGCGGAACTTTCCCTCGCCCCGTTTGCCGACTCGTTTCAGCGGAGTCGTCAATCGGTCGGGGTGATACTGGCGGCGCAAATACGAACGTCCGCGCACGCAGGCGCGCAATTGCGGAGCGGCAATTGTATCGGGGCGGTCATCTGTCTCAAGGCGGATGATTTTTCCATCGCGCACGTGCGCGATCATCAAACAGCGTCCGCCGCAGTTGTGGGCGGGACAGCCGACGCGGAGTTTGGTAATTGGTGATTGGTGATTGGTAATTGGTGATGACATAAATTATCGCGCAATCTTTCAGGTCATCATCTTTCGATAATCTTTATTTCATCTTCCGACAATCCATATAGTTGATAAACCAACTGGTCAATCTCTTTATCCGTTGACTTAATCTGCTCCTCCAACTGTCCTTTGGTGTTGGGACTTTGCGCCGCAGCCAGCCGCTTATGAAGCGACAACATGGACTCAACCAGTGTCACCATCTTGTTGTACATGGATTTTTCGGCAGGGTCGTCGAAGTTGATGGGATGGATGGGAAGTTGAACTAAAAATTGTTTATTAGCCGCGAAATAACCACCATGAAACGAAGTGCTTACTTGCCTCATAAACCAATCAAGCAACTTGCTATTCAAAAGTCCAGTAATGTATTTTTGAGAACCAATTTTTTCGTCCGTGGTTACACCGAAACCACCTGTAGTGACATTTACGAAATAGCAATTATTCTCATCGTAAAAAGCGGACAACCGTGTAACCATGTATGGAATCATGATTTTGGGCTGTTCCCAAGTGTCAAGGTTTTTGGGATAAAGTTGATACCATCCAATGTCCTTGAATTTTCCGTGTTCACGCTCTGATAAAAGTTTCTTGTTTGACAAAAGATAATTCCAAGTCTTTGGAAAATCTTTTTTTATATCCGTTTCGGTTTTTAATTTTGACTTTGAATTCTTGGTGTCGTATGGAAACAAAACAAGCGCAGAAGGGTTTGCCCAATATCGCCCAATTTCGCCACTCCTTATAACTGACTTTAATAAGCCTATCTCGATTTCTACAATTTGGTCAAGTTCTTTGGAGTAAACTTTTATGGTGCGGGAATTTGTCTTTTGAGCGTCTTTGAATAAAAATACTGTATCTGCGCTGGTCTGTAGCCCAACAAAAATATATGCAATATCTCCCAACTTCACTGGCATTTGACTTAACTTCTCAAATAACCCAGCGCCTTTGCCAATGGAAAAATTCCACTCTGCCGAAGTTACGTTTGCGGCGCGAATCATGCCTGAAACTTCCGAAGTCTCGGAGACTTCGGAAGTTTGAGATTTGCGCCATTCTTCCAAGTCCGTGACTTTGGTAACTTCAAACTCATCTTGTTCTTTTTTATTCAGGAACAGCAAACACGTATAAGTTGTCGCGCCGTAAAAAACCTGCTGGTCGCCAAAATGAACAATCTTGGAAATATGCTTCCTGTGTGATATCAACTCACGCACGGGTTCGCCGTATTGCGCGTTGAAGAACTTATGCGGCAGGATAAATCCCATTCTGCCTTTTTCATTCAACAAACTCAATGCCTTTTCGATAAATACCACATAAATATCGTAGTTGCCTTTACTGGCGGCTATATACTTCTTCTTGAAATATTCAACCTGTCCCGCAGCCCATTCCTGCATAGATTGAATGCGAATGTATGGCGGATTTCCCACGACAATATCAAATCCGCCTTCCGCAAACACTTCGGGGAAAGCCTTTTGCCACTCAAACGCATTGACGCTGGCATACTCCTCATCGCTGATTGTGCTTGGCAAGCGTCCTTCAAAATAATCTTCCCCAATCAATGAATTTCCGCATTTGATGTTAGCGCCCAAATCGGGCAACATGCGTTCCATGCCGAGCCGCATTTGTCCGTTGGCGTCTTCCAACACTTTGAGCAGCAACGAAAGTTTGGTCACTTCCACGGCTTGCGGGTCAATATCCACGCCGAAGATGTTG
>DZBA01000375.1 GCA_022729775.1 Anaerolinea thermophila
GCTTTGGATGCGTTTCGTGGCGACGCCTGTGCCCATCACGGCGGGGATGCCGTACTCGCGCGCGACAATGCTCCCGTGACTGAGCGGACCTCCGATGTCGGTGACGACAGCGGACGCCATCGCAAAGAGCGGAGTCCAGGCGGGGGTGGTGGTGCCAGCGACGAGAACATTGCCAGGGCGCATCTGGTTGAAGTCCTCGGGTCCGCGCAGGACACACGCGGGCGCTGTGACCTTTCCCGCGCTGGTTGCGACGCCTTTGATCATGTTGCCAGTGCGATTACTTTCAGATTCCGCCAGCCAGACAGCGGTATCAATGCCCATGTATTTTTTCTTCATCGGTATCATGGGCGGCGGGGTTTCCTGCCTCAACCTGTCCCAGTGGGCTTTGCGTTCTGCGACACGACCAGCGAGTTTCAGTTGCGCGCCGCCTACCAACGCCTCAATTTCATTTTTCTCCAGCAGGTAGATGTCGCTGGGTTCTTCGATGGCGCCCGCCTCGACAAAACGGACTCCAAGTTCGTGGAAAATTCTCCGCAGCATGGGGTAGCCCAGCCCGATCTCTGCCAGCGCATCTTCGCGGACTGCCGCCATGCTTTGCCCATAGTTGAGCGCTTTTGTGAACGCCCAGTGTTTGAATCCTTTCAGGCGGCGCATCGCGCTCTCACCAGTCTGAACGCGTTTCTCCTCGCTGGCTTTCTGTCGTTCATGCGGATTTGTCCCCTCGCCGCGCAGGTACATCTTGACGTTTTCCAGCATCGGGGCGGGGTTGTCGAGCGGCAGGGGTTCGGCAAAATCCAGTTGGAAGATGATGTGACCGAATTGATCGAGATGGGATTGGAAGCGGGAGGCAAACTCGTCCCATCCCCTCACCCCCTTCCCCTCTCCCAATGGGAGAGGGGTGAGGGGTGAGGGTAAGAGTTGTTCCACTAACTCCACAGTAGGCGCCTCCAGCAGGTACTCTGCCAACTCATCATTTTCCCGCGCCCACATCGCCAGGTCGTACAACGACTTTTCCGCGCGCACGGGGATGTTGTCCCAGCCCATCAACAGGGTCGAGGCATCGGGGTCGCCTTCCCGCTTCGCCATTTTGTTGTATGCGCTGGTCGCCATCAACTCCGCGCCAGCCGCCGCGCCCATGGTGGCAAACAACAACCCGCTGACATAATAGGCGGAGGCATTCACAATTTCCTGCGCATCATGCCAGAGTTCGTCCGCAGACATTTGCCCAGGCGCGAGATCGCGCTTGCTGGCAACAAAGGCTTGAAATTCGGGGTGTAGTTGATCGCGCCAGAACAGCCCCAATTTGCCGAACGTCTTGACGAACATCGGCGCCAAACTGGTCAAAATCCACCACCAGGATTTCGCGGGAAAAGCCGCGTTCATGTAAGCGAAGTTGTTGATGGACGTGTAGTAATCGTCATGCAGCACGGGGTCTGCGCCCGTCAGCCGCCGTCCCAGCGGCTGCATCTGCGCCATCTGCGCGGGAATGCCCATCGTCACAAACAACGGGCTGAGCGGGTCGGGCATCAAGTCCACCACGCTGGCGCGCATGTAGACGCCTTTCGGTTTCGGCGGAATCCATTCGATTGGGATTTCAGGCAACGCGGTAATGGGACGCGACTGCACGATGTAGAACTCGCCCTCACCCCTAGCCCCTCTCCCGCGGGGAGAGAGGGACTCTGCGCGACACCATTCGATATCTTGTGGACTGCCGTAATAGGATTCGATTCGACGCGCGAGATTCACCAACTCGATGACATCCGCTTCATTCATGACCTTCGAGCGGCGTCGCGCCTCATCGAGCGTTTCCTCCCTCGTGCCTTTTTCTGCCAACACCGTGCTGACGGTTTTCTCCGCCACATCGTACTGTTTGACTTTGCCCGTCCCCTTGTCCGCGACAATCGTATCGGGCGAGACGAGTCCGCCGACGATGGCTTCGCCGAGTCCCCAGGCGGCGTTGATGACCATCTCGTCGCGGCGTCCGTTGATGGGATTGGCGGTGAACAGAATCCCCGCGGCTTCGGCGTCCACCATCTCTTGCACGACGACTGCCAGCGCGACAGAATCGGGGTCAATGTTTTGTTTGGCGCGATACGCGATGGCGCGCGCTGTCCACAAGGATGCCCAGCATTTTTGGACGGCTTCGAGCAAGTCTGCTTCGCCGCGAATGTTGAGATAAGTTTCCTGCTGTCCCGCGAAGGAGGCTTCGGGCAGGTCTTCGGCGGTGGCGGAGGAGCGAACGGCGACGGGTTTGCCCTCACCCCAACCCCTCTCCCGCTGGGAGAGGGACAAGGGGTGAGGGAGTTTCACGTAGGCGTCAGTGATGGCAGTGGCGATGTCGGTGGGGATGGATGCGTCAGCGAAGAATCTGCCAATCGAAGCAGAAGCCGCTTCGAGCGAGGCGGGAAGCGAGGCGTCCACGTCCGCGAGGGCGGCGAGGATGCGGGGTTGGAGTCCGTTGGACGCGACGAACGTCCGATAGGCTTCCGTCGTGATGTGGAATCCGTTCGGGACGGGGAATCCCGCGCCAATCATTTTCGCCAACGACGCGCCCTTGCCGCCGACGTTTTCAAGCGTGGCTTGTGAGTCTGAGAGGGGGAGAACGTAGGTTTTCATTTCAACTCCTTGTTACCAAATTCCAGGAAACAGGCGATAGCGAACCTGCTTTGCATAATCAGAATAGCCGTTCAATTCTTTTTGAAGAGTTCCATCTTCCAATGCAGTGCGTACCACAAAGGCTATGATCGTCAGAATGGCAGGGATGAAAGCCCACCACGAGCCAAACAGCAATGGCTGACCAATACAGCCGATGAGATTGCCAAAATATCCGGGGTGACGGACGAAGCGATAGGGTCCGCGTTGAGCGACTTTGTGGTTTTCCTGGATGCGCACACTTTCGGAGAAGAACGGATTGGATGCCATTGCCCAGAGAAAGAAAGCCCAACCTATGACGGAAAGAATGATGCCCGCCACATGCCAGCCCATTGAGACTGCCCCTGTCCAGCCCCAATGTTCATCCAAACCTGAAAGGATGGCGATGCCGAAGCCAGCCAGACTTGCAATGATAGCGAGCCAGATATCCCAGGGCTTGGTGCCAGGCTGGCGTAAGCCTCCTGCGCGGTCTGCGAGCAGGGCTGGATTGATGGGTACAAGGATTACGACATGCGCCGCCATCGCAAGGGTCATGACGGTCATGTAAACCCAGCCCCATACCCAATCCCATTTTCCAGACGCGAGGATGAGCAGGAATGAGTAACCGATCATTCCGAAGAAGGCGCCGCGAATCCAGGAAAGAATCTTGCGTTTGATTTCGGGAGTGATGTTTTGGCTTTTCATATCCATGTTT
>DZBA01000054.1 GCA_022729775.1 Anaerolinea thermophila
TCTACATTGCCGACCTTGTGATTGATAAATAAACTCCACATGGAAAACAAAAAATCTTTCGCTTCGATTGATGAATACATCGCCGCCTTCCCGAATGAAACGCAAAAGATATTGAAGGAGTTACGCGCCGCGATTCAATCTGCCGCGCCAAATGCTGCGGAAAAAATCAGCTATCAAATGCCGACCTTCTACCTATACGGAAATCTAGTTCACTTCGCCGCATACGAAAATCATATTGGGTTTTATCCAGCCCCAAGCGGAATTGAAGCGTTCAAAGATAAATTGTCCGCGTATAAAGGCGCAAAAGGTTCTGTGCAATTTCCGCTGAGCCAGCCGCTGCCGTTGAATTTGATTCGAAAAATCGTCAAGTTCAGGGTTGCAGAAAACATGAAAAAAGCAAAAACAAGCGGGAAGCAATAATTTCTTATGAAAAAAAAGAACTTGCAAAAGATATCTCGCCGTGATTTTTTACGTCTATTGGGCATTGCCTCGCTAAGCATAAGCGCCAGCCGGTGCGCTCCCCTGTTGGAGGAGGAAGCCAGTCCGCCGGAAGTTAAGCCCCAAGAGGATGTTGAAACAGCGCAAACGGAATCACCCAGCGCGGACGAAATCGAAGCGGAATATGACGCGCTGGTCATCGGCGCGGGCATCGCGGGGCTGACCGCCGCCTACCACTTGCGCGGACATCACATCCGCGTCCTCGAACGCGCAGACCGTGTCGGCGGGCGGACTCTCTCCGGGACGCACGAGGGGTACACCTACGCCAAAGGCACAGAATATCTTGGCGAACCGGAAGGCACGCTGGCAAAAATCATCGCGGACTTGGGCGTGCAGATGGTGGAAATTCCCTCGCCGATGGACGCGCATTTTCACAACGGAGAATTCTACTGGGGCGGTGACGGTATTGCCCTTTCCTACATTCAAGAGATTGGTCTGCGCGAATATAACCGCTTCATGAAAACCATGCAGGGCGCTTATGCAGAATATGACGACCTGCCCGAAACCGATTTCGATTCAGAATTGGCGCGGCTGGACGACATCACCGCGCGCGAATGGTTCAACAGTATCGGCGTTCCCGAAGCGCTTCAATCCGCATACAACGTCACCGCCAAAGGATTGTTTGGCGCAACACTGGATGAAATCTCCGCGTTGAGCGCCATCCCTGAAATTGCCTTCGACTTTGAAGACGCGGAAGCCATCGAAGACGTGGAAGAAGACCTGGAAAACACACCCAACCAAAAGGGAGAACATTCCGAGTCGTATTCCTGCGTGACGGGCATCACAGAAATCACCGACGCCATCGCGGAAGAACTTGGCGAGCGCATCGCGCTCGGGGCGCAGGTCACGCAAATCACGCGCGCGGGCGAACAATACATCGTCACTTATGAAGATGAAGACGGCTTGCATACACTGGCTGCGGGCGTTGTAATTCTTGCCATCCCTGCTGAAATTGCCTTGCGGATTGCCGCTTCGGTTTTGAGCGCGGAGCAGAAAAAAATCATGGGACAAATTGCCTACGCCGCCTACCTGACGGTTGCGCTGTTCAGCGACGAGCCGATCTTCGATAAAGCCTTTGACCTTGCTGCGCCGGAGGGATACTTCTTCACCGATGTTTATGACGCGACCTGGATTCAACGGCATTATGAAGATGAAGGGGACGCGGGCATCATCACCGTGTACATTGCGCCGCAAAGTTATAAAGACCGCTCGCTCCTCGACCTTTCTGAAGATGAGATATTGAATCGCGTGTATGAAAGTTTGGAGAGGATTTTCCCAAATGCGCGGGAAAAGGTCAGCGGGTATGACATCCAGCGCTTCCCCTATGCTTATCCAGTATTCACGCCCGGCGCATACCAACGCATTGCGCGGCTGCATGAAATCACATCCGGCAGTTTGCTGCTGGCTGGCGATTACATGATTTACCCGACTTTTGAAGCCGCCGCCGAATCCGGCGCGCTTGCCGCTGAAAAGGCTGCCGACGAGTTGGGATGAAAGCCCAAACTTATCCCATGCGAAAAGGTATAATTCAGCATCTAAAGAAGGCTTGCCATGAATCGTTTCGGATTGAAAGAATCCACGATCGAAAAAATCAACGGTGTCTTTGCAAAACACCCCGAAGTGGAAGAGGTTATTTTATACGGCTCACGCGCGAAAGGAAATTTCAAAAACGGCTCGGGTATTGACCTGACCATACGCGGCGCAGGCTTGACTCACAAAATTCATCTATCGTTGATGATGGAACTCGACGACCTGCTGCTGCCCTACATGATTGATCTTTCGATTTTCGAAGACATTGAAAACCCCGACCTTGTTGAACACATTCAGCGTGTCGGTTTGACGTTTTATGAAAAACCAAATGACAAAAGGTGCAAAAATATGAATATCACCCTCAAGATCAACGGCATTGAACACAGCATTGAAACCGCCCCCTCCACCACCCTGCTGACCGCCCTGCGCGGACTCGGATTCCACGGCGTCAAATTCGGCGACGAAGATGGACTCAGCGGCGCGGATACGATTCTGCTGGGCGGCAAACCCGTCAACGCGGGATCGCTGCTCGCGGCGCAGGCGGAAGGTCACGATATTGCGACCATCGAAGCGCTGGGCGAACATCCCGAACAGGGCTGGAACAAAACCGAAGGATTACACCCGCTGCAAAAAGCATTTATCGAAAGCGGCGCGGTGCAATGCGGATACTGCACGCCCGCGCAAATTCTCGCGGCAAAGAGTCTCTTGGAAAAAAATCCAAACCCGACAGAAGCAGAAGTCCGCGAGGCAATCTCCGGCGTGTTGTGCCGCTGTACGGGCTATGTCAAACCGGTGCAGGCGGTGATGCAAGCGGCGGCGGTGATGAGGGGTGAAACAGGATACGAGTTACAAGATACAAGTGAGCAATCTCTAACCTCCAATCCCCCATATCCAACAGATGGCGGCGATGCGGGCGTGATGACGCAAGTGAAGTCGAAGGTTATCCTTGTCCCCAAAACCGAGCAATGGCAAACCGTCGGCAAGCCGGAAATCAAAGTGGACGCGGTGAAACTCGCGCAGGGCAAACCCGCGTTTACTGCGGATTTCGAAAAGCGCGGATTGCTGCACGCGAAAGTGTTATTCTCGCCGCACGCGCACGCGCGCATCAAAAATATTTATACCGAAAAAGCCAAAGCGCTGAAAGGCGTCGCGGCGGTGTTGACGTGGGAAGATTTGCCGCGCGTGGTGTATTCCACAGCAGGACAAAGCGACCCGATCCCCGGCCCGTTGGATGCTTTCTCCTTGGATAACAAAGTAAGGTTCGTCGGCGATAGAGTTGCGTTTGTCGCGGCGGAGACCCCTGAAATTGCGGAAGCCGCGTTGCAGTTGATTGATGTCGAGTATGAAATTCTGCCCGCGATTTTAGATTCAAGCGAATCAATGGAAAGCGCGACGAAGATTCACGACGAGCCGGAATATGTCAACTTTGCCGACTCAAATGCCGACAAAAATCTCGCGGCGCACATCCGCATTGATATTGGCGACGTGGAAAAAGGTTTCCGCGAGGCTGACGTAATTTTCGAAGCGTTCTACGAAGTGCCAAAGGTGCAGCAGGCGCACATCGAGCCGCATGTAGTCGTCACCTATTGGGACGAGGACGACCGATTGGTCATTCGCACATCCACGCAGGTTCCCTTCCACGTGCGCCGCATGATGGCTCCCGTGTTGGGTCTGCCCGTCAAGAGAATCCGCGTCATCAAGCCGCGCATTGGCGGCGGATTCGGCGGCAAGCAGGAAGTCCTCATCGAAGATGTCGCCGCGCATTTGACCATCGCTACCAAACGCCCCGTGATGTATGAATACACCCGCGAGGAAGAATTCATCGCGGCGCGCTCGCGTCACCCGATGCGAATCAAGATGAAGACCGGCGTGAAGAAAGATGGCACAATTACCGCGAACTCGATGTACGCGCTTTCAGATACGGGCGCGTATGGCTGCCACGCGCTGACCGTGACCGGCAACACGGGACACAAGTCCATGGCGTTGTATGTCGGCGACGGCGAATATCGCAAATCCCCGAACATTCGCTTCTACGCGGATGTGGTCTACACCAACACGCCGCCCGCCGGCGCGTATCGCGGATATGGAGTCCCGCAAGGATATTGGCCCCTTGATAGGCATTTGGAAAAAATCGCGCGGGCGATGAACTTCGACCCGATTGAGTTCCGCTTGAAGAATGCGATTCACCCCGGTGAATATCACCCCTTCTCGACAGCATGGAACGAAGGACGCGAGCCGCGCCCGGAAATTATTCAAACCGTTGGGCTGGAGCAATGCGTCGCGCAAGGCAAAGCCGCGATTGGCTGGGATCAGAAATATGGGAATGAGGAATGGCGGAAAAATGTGTCAGGCTCCAAGTTTCAGGTTTCAGGTAAGTTCCGTAAAGGAATCGGCGTTGCGATGTGTATGCAAGGCACAGCGATTCCGTATTTGGACATGGGCGGCGCTTCGATTAAGATGAATGACGATGGCTCGTTCAACCTGCTCATCGGCGCAACAGATTTGGGAACGGGTTCCGACACCGTCCTCGCGCAAATGGCAGCGGAAGTATTGGGCTGTCCCATCGAGGATGTCATCTGCTATTCATCGGACACAGATTTCACGCCTTTCGATAAGGGCGCGTATGCTTCGTCCACGACGTATATTTCCGGCACAGCGGCGACCAACGCGGCGAAGATTGTCGCGGAGAGAATCAAAATTCGCGCGGCGAGGATGCTCGGTCTGCCCGAAGAAGAATCCGCGAAGATCAAGTTGGCAAATCGTCAAGCCATCGCGCCCGATGGAAAATCCGTCTCACTGGCTGAAATCGCTTTGGATGCACTGCACAAAAACAATCAAGAGCAAATCATGGGCGTTGCTTCTTATGTTTCGCCGGTGTCGCCTCCGCCATTTGCGGCGCAATTCGCCGAAGTCACCGTAGATACTGAAACCGGCGCGGTGACAGTGGACAGGCTCGTCATGGCAGTGGATTCGGGCATCATCATCAACCCGCAGACCGCGTCCGGGCAAATCGAAGGCGGAATGATGCAGGCGTTGGGTTACGCCGTGTGCGAGGAGATGCGCTACGACAAAAACGGGTCGCCCATCGAACGCGACTTCGACCGCTATCACCTCTTCCGCGCGGATGAAATGCCCGAATTGGAGACCATCTTCGTCGAGACCTTCGAGCCGAGTCACCCATTCGGCGTGAAAGCCGTCGCGGAGATTCCAATGGACGGAGTCGCGCCCGCTATCGGAAACGCCGTGTTGGACGCAGTCGGCGTCAACGTGGACGAGAATCCCATCACGCCGGAAAAAGTCTGGCGAATGTTAAAGAAGCAATAAAACACAACCAGACAGCCACCCAAAAGGTGGCTGTTTTTTTGCCGTACAAAATACTCATTTACAAAGCCTGCTAACTTGGTACAATACAATTAATTCAGCCAACATCTATTTTCAGTACTTCACGATTAATTTGCTCTGCAGGATTGCCAAATCCCGCAGGTTTACGGAGGATTTGGCAATCCTCCGTAGCGTTTCGTGAATTCAACCAATATCTATTTTGTGTAATTATAGTTAGAGAGAGTCCCCCATGAGGCTGCGCACCTCCCTGTTTTTTTTGCCCTTCCTTTTAATATCATCTATTGTATTATCAGGGATTCTCTCATCCTGTTCCAACACGCCCGCGTCGGTGAATCACGCGCCCATCACCTACATCCGCGTAGTGATGGATGATAATTATCCGCCATACGCCTTCACGAATGAAAATGGGGAAATGCAGGGCATTCTCGTAGATCAATGGAAATTATGGGCGGAACAAACCGGCGTTGAAGTTGGTCTCGTTGGGTTGCACTGGGATCAGGCATTGGATGGGATGAAGAAGGGCAAGTTCGATGTAATTGATACCATTTTCTACACGCAAGAGCGCGCGCAATTTCTCGATTACACCAAACCTTACGCAAATATTGACGTGCGTATTTTCTTTCCCAGCAACGTCTCAGGGATTGGCAATGTCGAAAGCCTGCAAAGATTTCCTGTTGCTGTGAAACGCGGCGACGCAAACGCCGAATATCTCATCGAACACGGCGTCAGCAACCTATCTTATTATGACAGCTATGAGGAAATCATCGCGGCAGTGGCGCATAACAAGGAAGCCATATTCGTCATTGACCAGCCGCCCGCGTTGTACTTCCTCTACAAATACGATATACAGAATCAATTTGCCTACTCCGAGCCATTGTACGGCGGGCAATTTCATCGCGCGGTAAAAAAGGGGAATACCGAAATGCTTGCGCTTGTGAACGAGGGGTTTGAAAAAATCAGCGCAGCCAAATATTTGGAAATTGATAACCGCTGGTTCGGGGTTAACTCATACGCAGATATTACAGACCTCATGCCCTACTTGATTGTCGGCTTGATCACTGCCGCGCTTGTCATCACGGCGCTTTTCATCTTCAACCGCGAATTAAGGGCGCGCGTAGCGGCGCGCACACAGGAATTGGAAAAAGCCATCGGTGAATTGAAAAACTCTGAAACGCGCTTCCGTGAGGCGGTTGAATTCCTGCCCATCCCCCTGGGACTTGCGGACAAGCGCGGGGAAATCATCGAATACAATCGCAAATTCACAGAAACATATGGATACACAAAGGATGACACGCCCAACGTTTCTGAATGGATGCAAAAAGCCTACCCCAACCCTGAATATCGTAAAAAGGTTTTTCTGCAATGGGAAGAGGATGTGAAACAGGCGCTCAAAGAACAAAAGTCCACGCCTGCGCGCGAATATAAAGTCATGGGCAAGGATGGGCGTGAACATGATACCGAAATTACCATGCACGCCGTCGAGGATTTGTGGGTCACAGCGTTTGTAGAAATCACCGAGCATAAGCGGGCAGAAGCCGCGCTGCGCGCCGCAGAGACAAAATACCGCGTATTGATCGAACACGCGCCAGAAGTCATCTACCGCGACAACGTGGATGAATCGAACAGCAATGCATACATCAGCGCGCAGATCGAAGCCCTGCTGGGATTCGCCCCCGCTGACTTTGCGCAAAATCCCAAACTCTGGCATGAACTTGTTCACCCACAGGATTACCAGCGCGCGCTTAGCGGAATTAAAAGAACCCTGCTTCACGGCGGCGCGGTGGAAGAATACCGCATGACCAAACACGATGGCAGCACCATCTGGGCGCGCGATACATCCGTTGCCATCCACGACGAAAGCGGACAAATCACCTTTATTCAAGGTTTTTTACAGGACATTACCGAACGAAAAAAAGTTGAAGAAAAACTGCTGGAAAGCGAAAAACGCTATCGAACGCTTTTCGATGAGTCGCCCATTGCGCTTTTGGAAGAAGACTTCTCGGAACTTAAAGCCTATATTGACCACTTAAGAAATAACGATATAGAAGACCTTTCGGCGTATTTTAGAGATAATCCGCAAGAAGCAAAACAGCTCGCGGATATGGTGCAGGTCATTAACGTAAACAAGGCTGCCGTTAACTGGTACAAGGTGAAAAATAAATCAAACCTGCAAACGCGATTAAGTCAGTTGATCGGCGCGAGCGGGCAGGAATATTTTTTCAAAGAAATTCTTACCCTGCTCGAAGATGGCATTCATTACGAATTTGCCGCCTCCCGCGAAGGTCTCGAAGGCGCGCCCATTCACATCATCATCAACGGGACAGTGATACCGGGCTATGAAAGCACATGGGAACGGGTTCTTATTTCGATCCTCGATGTCACCAAACGCAAACAGGCAGAGGAAGACCTCGCGCGCCAGATCGAACGCCTGCGCGCCTTACGCGCCATTGACCATTCCATCATCAACAACATGGATATGGATTCAAACTTGAATGTCCTGCTTGATGAAATCGTCAAGCAGCTCAATGTGGATGCCGCCGCCATCTCATTGCTTAACGATCAAACCTTGCAATTCGCCGCAGGGAAAGGTTTGAAGACGAACGGTCTGAAATTTATGAGTTTGAATATTGGGGAAGGTTTAGCCGGGCGCGTCGCGCGAGAACGCGATAACGTATACATCCGCAATTTACAAGAAGCCGACTATCACTCTTCGCTTGCGCGCGCCTTTCAAGAAGAAGGGTTCATCGCCTACTGCGGCGCGCCCCTCATATCCAAAGACAACCTGCTTGGCGTGCTGGAAATTTTTCACCGCTCGCCCTTTACCAATGACCCGGACTGGCTTTCATTCCTCGAAACGCTCGCGGGACAAGCAGCCATCTCCATTGACAGCGTGAATTTGTTTGTCAACCTGAAATCATCGAACGCTGAACTACAGCTCGCCTACGACACCACGCTCGAAGGATGGTCGCGCGCGCTGGACTTGCGCGATAGAGAGACAGAAGGGCATACGCGCCGCGTCACAGAGTTGACGGAAAAATTGGCGCGTAAGTTCGATTTTACTAAAGAGTATCTCATTCAAATCAAGCGCGGCTGTCTGCTGCACGACATTGGCAAAATGGGCATCCCGGATGCCATCCTGCTTAAGCCGGGAACTTTGAGCGCGGAAGAATGGGAAACCATGCGCAAGCATCCCATGTATGCGTACGAAATGCTCGCGCCCATCAAATATCTACAGCCCGCATTGGAAATTCCGTACTGCCACCACGAGCGATGGGATGGAAGCGGATATCCACGCGGATTAAAAGGGCAGGATATTCCACTAGCGGCGCGCATCTTTGCCGTCGTAGACGTGTGGGACGCATTAACCTCCAATCGCCCTTACCGCGCCGCATGGGATAAGGAGAAAGTCAAGGAATACCTGCGCGAAGGCTCGGGGAAACAATTCGACCCGCGCATTGTTAACACCTTCCTGAAAATGCTGAAAACTGAAAAAGCATAAAGTTATTTTTGGGGAGTAAAATAGAGTCACAAAACATGACCGACAACGAAGCTCTTTATTTACTTCCGCACCTTGTTTCGCTTACCCTGTCAACCAGCATTTTTGTCTATGTCTGGAGCAAGCGTCCTGCAAAAGGGGCGACAGCGTTTGCCTTATATATGCTGGGACAAGCTTTGTGGATGGCTGGGATCATCTTCGAGTTAAACAGTCAAACCCTGCGCGGAAAACTTTTTTGGGAATCTTCGCAATGGGCGGCTGCCACCCTGCTCATTGTGACCCTGCCCGTGTTCGCTGTCCAATATGCCGAATTTGAACTCAAACATCCGCGCAGACTTTTCAACTTATCGTTGATTCTGCCTTCAATATTTTTGATCTTCCTCATCGTAGAGCCATCCCTGCATTTGATTTTCGTCAACCCATACCTGACAACCGACGCGCCCCTGCTCGACTTGAAGTATAGCTTCTCGGCATTGGTCTATGGGTATGCCGCCTACGCTTATCTGATTCATCTATGGGGACTATACATCCTTATACGCCGGCTTGCCAGTTTGCATGGCTTATACCAAGCTCAAGTGACCCTGATTGTGATTGGATTTTTCATCCACCTCATAGGAACCTTCATTCTCCTGATGGATGCGCGCGTCTTTTCGCAAAACGACATTACGCCGTTCACCTTTGCAGTTGGTGACTTCACATTGCTGCTGGGTTTGTTCCGCTTTCGCATCTTCGATGTGCTTCCCGTTGCGCGCGACAAAGTTTTCGAGGCAATGGTCGAGCCGGTTGTCATTGTAGATAACAAAAACCTAATCGTAGATATTAATATTTCGATGCTCGACCTGCTGGGAATGCTATCGAGTGACGTGGTTGGCAAACCAGCCAGGCAAGTCTTCCAAGATTTTCCGATCCCAATCAAACAACATCTGCAAACGGCGTATGCGCGCGCCGAAGCGTCTTTTGAAATTGGCGGCAGGGATGTCCATTATGAAATGACTGTGTGGCCCATGCGCGACGCGCACAAAAACATCATCGGACGCATATTCATCTCACACGACATCACCGCGCTGAAAGAGCTCGAGCATGAACTGCGTAAGTTGAACGTGGAATTGGAAGACCGCGTTCACGCCCGCACGCGCGAGCTGGCAGAAGCCTACGACACCACCCTCGAAGGATGGGCGCGCGCGCTCGAATTACGCGACAAGGAAACCGAGGGTCACACGCGCCGCGTAACAAGCCTGACTTTGAAAATTGCCTCCGCAATGGGAATTTGCGGCGACGAGCTGGAGCAAGTCCGGCGTGGCGCAATTTTGCATGATATTGGTAAAATGGGTATCGCGGATAAAATTCTGCTTAAGCCGGGCAAACTCACCCGCGAAGAACGCGAAACCATGCAAAACCACCCTGAAACCGCGTACAAGTTACTTTCGCCGATTCCCTTCCTGAGCAAGGCGCTGGATATCCCATACTGTCACCATGAAAAATGGAATGGGACGGGGTATCCGCGCGGGTTGAAAGGCGAGGAAATACCACTCGCGGCGCGCATCTTCGCCGCTGTGGATGTGTGGGACGCGATCAAATCAGACCGCCCTTACAAAAAAGCCTGGTCGCAAAAAAAGGCTGTGGAATATTTCGTTGAGCAATCCGGCAAACACTTTGACCCCCACGTGGTAAACGTATTTCTTGAAATGCTGGAAAAAGGCGCGATATAATCAAATCAAAATGATTAGGACAAAATTATGCCAAATCAAATCTACGTCATAGGACATGTAAACCCCGATACAGACTCCATCGCCTCTGCAATGGGATATGCCTGGTTGCTGCGTGAACGCGACAGCGTCAACGCAATTGCCGCGCGCGCGGGAGCCTTGAACCCGCAAACTTCATGGGTGATAAAAACCCTAGGACTCGAAGCGCCCATGTTGTTAACAGACGCTTCACCGCGTTTTGAATCCATCATGACGCGGCTGGATACCATCCGCCCTGATTCGCAGCTCGGCGCGGCGTGGACTCTTGCCAGTAAAACCGGCGGACTTGCGCCCCTTGTCAATGACGATGGCAAACCTTTTGGTCTTATTAATGGATTAAGCCTCTTCAAATATTTTGCCGGGGTACTCGGACCACGCCCAGGCGATACCACCGTGCGCGAGATGATGTCTGTCTTTGCCAAAGAAGCGGCTGATACAGCTGTCCCAAAATATGCGGCGAATGCGCACATCCGCGATTCACTCAACAGAATCTTACGTGACGAATATGACGATTATTGGGTGGTGGATGAAAATGGATTGTATCTCGGCATTGCCCGCCAGCGCGATGTATTAAATCCGCCGCGCTTGAAAATTATTCTTGTGGATCATAACGAGCCGCGCCAGGCGCTTGCCGCGCTGGAAGAAGCGGAACTATTGGAAATCCTTGACCATCACCGGCTGGGAAACCCATACACACACCAACCCATCCGCTTCACAGTAGACACAGTCGGCTCGACCTCGACGCTTGTCACAGAGTTGACCGCTGAAGCCGGGCTTTCGATGCCGCCCGCGTTGGCTGGCGTGTTGCTGGCTGGGCTTGTCTCTGATACGCTGATTCTCACATCTCCGACCACTACGCAGCGCGATAAGGCTGCCGCAGAAAGACTCACGCGCTGGGCGTTTGTCGGTGGAAGTCCGCTCAAAGGTGAAACGCTTGATTCGTATGGCAAGCAAGTCCTCAGCGCGGGCGCGGGGCTTTCCAATCGCAAACCAACAGAAGTGGTTAGCACAGACATCAAGCCGTTTGAAGGCGGCGGGTTCAAATTCGCGGTAGCGCAGGCTGAGGTAACCGACATCCTGCAACTTGGCGATCACCTTGCGCCATTGACCGAGGCGCTGGATGACCTTAAAGACAAACGCGGGTTGGATTTTGCATTGCTGTTGATTACTGACGTTGTGCGCGGAACCAGCCGCTTAATCGTCACATCCAAAGCGCCGCCCATTTTGGAAGACCTGCCCTATCCCCCACTGGCAGACGGCACACGCGACGCGCAGGGAGTCGTATCAAGGAAAAAACAATTGCTGCCTGTGGTCTTAGGCTTGTTGGAAAAATAAACCAGCAATTCAAAATCTAAAAACTTTTGCCACCGATTTACACAGATTAACACGGATTGAATCAAAAAAATCTTTGCGCGCTCCGTATTCTATGAAAAAACGTTCCGAAGGATTCTTGGAAAAATAAATTCAGACTTTGCTTAAACACCATTCAATGGATGCGGTAAGTTATGCGTAACAACATAATTATCATATGCTTGCCCTGCTTCTACTTCAGTTTCGTAATAACCGATGTGAGTGAGTTTCTTGTTCACCGTAATTAAGACTCTATACTTATTTCCACATTTCGAAACACCGTAATAACTCGAAGTAGCATTTCCGCTCTTACGTCCAAAAAATGGATTATTTTTCCCAGCTGTAGCCTCTGCAATTTTTCGTCTGGCTTCATCTGAATGCTTGATACCTCTGTGAGATTCGGATAATTTTTGGAGAGTTTCTTTAGTATGTTTCCTTCCCCACGAAGGATGTGCTTCGCCTGTCACGCCATACAAGGGATGATCTTCTCCTGCCCCAACGCCGTCTCCTCCCCAAGTCAAGTTGTACCCATTCTCTGAGCGATGAGTGCGCAATTTTTTGATGTAATATTCTTCCAGCGTGTTGAGTTCATCAACGTCACAATAACAGATAACTTCTTTTTCAAAAGATTCAAGTCCGTATTTCACGATAGCCCGGCTTAAAGCTTTATTGTCATGGTGGTTTCTGTTCATACGCTGATGAACATCCACGCTTTTTCCCACATATTTACACACGCCATTGAGCTTCCAGACATAGATTCCACTTGGCATAAATCACCTCATTATGCAACAAAGTATACATCATGGACAAATACTCTGATAGGCAAAGCGCCAAGCGCTTTTCAGCGATGAATTTCCATCGCAGTTTAATTTCTATGGTAAAATTTTTCCTAGTTTATAGGTAATTTTTTTGCTTACGCCACCATAGCTCAGTTGGTAGAGCAGCGCCCTCGTAATGCGCAGGTCGTGGGTTCGTATCCCACTGGTGGCTCTTGATCAACGCCCGCTCATAGCGGGCGTTTTTTGCAACATGGGTTAATGCCCTGTGACATTTATCATTCCCAAATCCCGCGCTCTGTCCTATCATTGAAATTATACAATTGACTTTCGCAGCGGAGAAAAACGCAAGTAGAAGCGTTCATTGCAATCTCGTCCAAACATAACGGGTCATCGTCTAGTAAACGATGACCCGTATGATTCAGATACAAGCTTCGGTTATGGCAGGGCGCAGACTTTCACCAAAGATCTGGGTTCGCTAATGTCATAGTTCACGCCGTTTTTGTAAGCATACAACCCTTTCACGGTGACCAGTTTGCCCGCGCCGCCTTTCAAGTAAACGCCCGTGTTGCCGTTGCCATAGGCAAAGCCGCAGGTCAGGGTGATGGTGCTTGTTGACTCGCCGTTGATGCCGCTCGAACCTACGTACGCTTTGGCAACGTCATTGTAATTGGCTGTGACGCCGTTCAGCGTGACCGCGCCGTTAGAGCGGAACCACAAACCATCCATCAGGTTGTAGTTGAAGTTGTTGACGCCATTGACAAGCAGGGTTTTGGCTATCGTGCCGCCGGTGTTATCCAGTTTCGCTCCCATGCCGCTGTTTTTGTTCGCAGTGACATTGAGGACGGTAATGATGCCGTAGGAGTACACGGTCAAGCCGTTTTCTTCATTTCCGCTCGCGACGACGTTGTTAATCGTAACGTTGGACTGCAC
>DZBA01000055.1 GCA_022729775.1 Anaerolinea thermophila
CGTTTTGGAAGAAGTGTCCGCGAATTTAGAATCGCGCCAGTTTGGATGGCTGTCCTATCTTTGCTCGGTGCATTCTTTGGTGAAAATGGATTGGGCGCGGCGCTTTCCATCAGCGCGCTTGTCTCGAATCTCCCGCAAATACGAGTCGCGTACCGCGAGTTGAACCTTTCGGGCTTATCGTTGTGGACGTGGCTATTGTCCCTTTCGGGCGGACTGGTTTGGGGATTTTACGGGATACTTCAGCGTGACGTTACGATTATGATTTCGGCGTTTTTGCAATCCATCACCAGCGGAATTATCATCATGCTGAAAGTCACACGCACGCTTAAGAGTGTTCCGCCTGTAGGTGAGTTGCCGACGGAGTTATAAAAACTTGGCGAGCGTTGCGTGGCTGACATCATCGAGGCGCAAAGACGCGCGGGAAAAGTCGTTTCGATTTAGTGCGATTAGATTCAAATAAAACCTCGAAGAGGAAAATAAAAAATTCCGAGATATTCAAGTCTCGGAATTTTTGTCTTTATTTTGCTGCCGTACATTTCCCTCGAAAAAACCTAAAAGTCGTTCTTGTTAATCTGGAATTTCCGAAAGTAAAAGAAACCTTTGGGTCTTTGCGGCTTTACAAGGTTTTCAATAACGCCTGCCTGCTGTTTCGCAGCCGGTCTGCAATGATTTCGGTAACGCGCTGCATCACCTTGAACCCGGATTCCGGGTTCTGTTCCAGCAGGCTCATGAACGGACTTGCTGGAATGATTAGCAAGGTTGAATCCTCGTCACACTCTGCGCTGGACGTGTAATGATTCGGCGCGACAATACCCGACCAGCCAAAACTCTGATGCGGCGCAGATACAAAGGAGACCGTGACGCTTTCAGGTTTGGAGGTCAGTTTGACGCGCAGCGCAATACTTCCGTTAATCAGGAAGTGCAGGCTGTCCGCTTTTTCACCTTCGCGGAAAACAAACTCGCCTTTTTTTATGATCACTTCCCTGCCCATCGCGGCAATTTCTTTAAGGAGCGATTCGGGCAATCCTTTGAATAAATCGAACTGGGACAACACATCTTGGTTAATCATGTACAAACTCCTATGACGATAAATATGTTACAGCCGGGGAAAAGCCCGGCTGGTTTTCACTGAAGATGTTTTTTAATGTCTTCGCGCAGGTCGAGCGCGTTTCCCAATACTGCGCTGAATAGCATAATTAAAACGGTTGCTAGAATACCGACATAAATTGCGTATTCCCACGCCCATAATTTGACAAGAATAATCGTGCCAATGATCCCAATAAGCAATCCATAAATGGGGGCTTTGGCAATATAACGAACATTCTTCCAATCTTCCAGCAGGTTGATCGGTTTTCGCATCCGCTTTTCTTTGACAGACATGGTGCGCTGGTATTTGCGTTCATTAATCATCGGGTCGCGCGTCTGGATTTGTTTGTCGCGCAATCGTTTTAGTCTTTCGGCTTCAGACTCAGGCATGGCAAACTCCTTTCAAGTGTGTTTATAATTGTACAGGATTTTATAAAAAATGACTGTCACAAATAATGTTACAAGACTTTTGGATGCGCGCAAGGTGAATTATGCCGCGCACGAACTGCCCGCGGAAAAACTTGGCGCGGTCGAGGCGGCGCAGTATATGGGCGTGCCGCATGAACAGGTATTCAAAACGATTGTCACCACGCGCGAAAAGAAAAAGCCCGTGCTGGCTGTCATCCCCGGTCCGCGCACTGTGGATTTGAAAGCGCTGGCGGCGTTTCTTGATGAGAAGAAAATGTCCCTGCCCACCGAACGCGAAGCGGAAGCGTTGACCGGCTTGCAGGCAGGCGGAATTTCTCCGCTGGCGTTGATCAACAAAGGTTTTCATGTTGTTATTGATTCCTCCGCGCGAAGTTATGCCCAGATTTATATTTCAGGCGGGCAGCGCGGGTTGGATATTCAACTTGCCGTAGACGACTTAATAAAGTTAACAAATGCAAAAGTGGGAAATATCAGCAAACCTTGACGTAAGGCAAAATACGCTGCAAGTCATTTACAATTTAATCGTCAAATTGTAAGTGTGCGCTCAAAACATGTCGGGGACGGATTCGAACGCTTCGCGTCCTGACTTTCGAGGCAAAATCGGGAGATTTTGCAATCCGAGGTGACAACCTTTGCGCGCGCGCAGTTGTAAGTTCTACCTATTTTATTGTATACTATATGTTATTATAAAAACTTGCAATAAGGAATTGCCTATGTCCTGCACTGGTCAATACGTCCCACAACTTCGCGCGCGCGGTTATCGCATGACGCCTCAACGTCTGGTGATATTGCATGTGCTTCATCATTCGAAAAAACATGTTTCACCTTCGCAGGTATATGAACTTGCGAAAAAGGATTTGCCCGGACTCACTGAGCCGACTGTGTATCGCACGCTTGAGTTCCTTGCGGAAAATGGGCTGGCGCGTTCATCGCAGCAAAAAAATGGGCATATCGCTTATGAAATCGCAGGGCATGAGCATCATCATCTGGTCTGCCGCGTATGCGGCAGGGAGGCAGAGGTGGATCACGCGCTATTAAAATCCATGTACAAGAAACTTGAATCTGAAAGCGGTTATCAATTAACCGACAGTCATTTGACTTTTTTTGGTCTTTGCCCTCGCTGTCAATGAAGGAGAAAATATGCACTACTCGCAAATTCCCATGCACATCCCCGATAATTTTTTGAGCCTGATGGTTTCAATTATTGGCTGGATCGTTACCGCTGTCACGCTTCGTTTTGCAATTTCAAAGACAAACAAATCCCTGGGTGAAAAACAAATTCCGCTGATGGGTGTGATGGCTGCGTTCATCTTCGCCGCGCAGATGATCAACTTCCCTGTATTGGGCGGCACATCTGGTCACTTATTGGGCGGCGCGCTGGCTGCCATTGTCCTTGGACCTTGGGCGGGGATGTTGGTCATGACCGCTGTCATCGCCGTTCAAGCCCTGCTTTTTCAAGACGGCGGACTTGTTGTGATGGGCGCCAACATTTTGAATATGGGGTTAATCACCTCGGCAGTTGGTTATGGCTTATATCGCGGGATGTACGAACAGTCGAAGCCGCTAAAACTCGCCGTGATCGGATTCGCCGCGTGGCTTTCTGTCATGACCGCCGCGCTGTTGACCTCCCTGCAAATATGGTTGAGCGGAAACGCCGAATTGAGAATCATTCTGCCTGCAATGTTATTCGTCCATACTTTTATTGGCATTGGCGAAGCGCTGGTGACGGTTGCAGCTGTTTCATTCATTATGCAGACGCGTCCCGATTTGCTCGGCGAAGGTTCAGAATCCGCGAGTGCGAGCCGCAACTGGGCTTGGGTGGGCGGAGCGATTGCGCTGGCGGTGGTTTTGTTTTCTCCGCTTGCCTCTGCCGACCCCGATGGACTGGAGCGCGTTGCTATTGACTTGGGTTTTATTGGCATCGCCGCAGACGCGCCGTATCAAATCATCCCTGATTACACAGTTCCATTTTTAGGTGAAACATTCATCTCCACAATTGTCGCGGGCGTTATCGGGGTGATTGTCGTGGCGGCGGTGATGATACTCATTGGGCGCGGTTTGAAGGTAAAATCAAGCAAACCTTAACCTTTAACCTTAACCCTGCCATGCACTTCGACGCCTTTGACCGTTATCACGAAAAAGAGAGTTTTGTTCACCGCCTTGACCCGCGCGTTAAGGCGGTGATTACGATTCTATTTATCCTCTCCAACGCGCTGCTGCCTGATGGCGCATGGATAGCGCTTTTATTTGCATGGATGTTTTTGCTTGCGGCAAATGTTTTATCGAGTCTGGGGATTTTTTACACGCTCAAAAATTCGTTAATTGCCCTGCCCTTTGCTTTGATTGCGGTCACGGTTCTTTTTTCCACTCCCGGAAAACCTGTATATTCCTTCTTTGTTTTTTCATCGCATTTTGTGGTGAGCGACGCCGCGATTGTCAGGTTTGTCAGCATTCTGATTCGCTCATGGCTTTCTGTGCAGATGGCGATTTTGCTTGTGGCGGTGACGCGCTTCCCCGATTTGATTCACGCGCTGGAACATCTGCGCGTCCCGGTCATTTTGACGACCATCATCGCGTTTCTTTATCGTTACCTTTTTGTGCTGGTGGATGAAGTCTACCGTTTGATTCGCGCGCGCGAAGCGCGTTCCGCTTCGCTGCATGGACATCGCGCGGGCGGCGGAATTTTTTGGCGCGCGCGAGTCACCGGCAGCATGACGGGACAATTATTTCTGCGCAGCTATGAGCGCAGCGACCGCGTGTACAATGCGATGATTTCACGCGGTTATGCCGGGCATCTGTACACGCTCAACCCGCATGAAATGAAACCAGGCGATTATTTTACGCTTGCGTTTTCCATTGCCCTTATTTTTATTCTTCAATTGATTGGAAGACTCTAATGCCGGTTTCACATATCACTTCAACATATCACGCGCCCGAATGTGAGGGCGATGTCCTGCGGGTGCGCGATTTATTTTTCACCTACCCCGATGGACATGACGCGCTGCATGGCGTTTCGCTCAAACTTTGCGGCGGAGATAAAGCCGCGCTGGTCGGTCCGAATGGCGCGGGAAAATCCACGCTGATGCTGCACCTGAACGGCATCCTGCATGGGCGCGGCGAAATCGAAATCGGCGGAAGAAAACTCACGCGCGAAAATCTTCCCGAAATTCGCTCGATGGTCGGGCTTGTTTTTCAAAACCCTGACGACCAGTTATTTTCTCCCACCGTTTTTGAAGACGTCGCCTTTGGTCCGCTTCACATGGGATTGACCGAGGCGGACGTGCGCGCGCGCGTGGCTTCGGCGTTGGAGGCGGTGCGTATGACCGCGTATAAGGATCGCTTATCGCATCACCTCAGCGTGGGCGAGAAGAAGCGCATTGCCATTGCGACTGTCCTTTCGATGAATCCCAGCCTGCTGATTTTGGATGAGCCTTCTGCGGGGCTTGACCCGCGCGCGCGCAGGTCGCTCATCAACCTTTTGCGCGAGCTGCCCATCTCGATGCTTGTTTCGACGCATGATATGGCGATGGTCAAGGAACTTTTTCCGCGCACGGTGGTGATGGATGAGGGGCGTATTGTGGCTGATGCGTTAACGCTGGATATTTTGGCAGATGAAGATTTGCTTTTGGTGCATGGTCTCGAAAAGCCATGAGAAAAAAAACTATCCCATCATTTTATCCGCGAACATATCGCAAATTTTGAAATTCACTTCTAAACGCGCTGACATCTTTTGCCACATTCTCCGGTGACTCGTGACTCACAAGCGCCCTGCCGAAAAACTTTGCAACTTCTGACATTAAATCCGCTTCCATTCCCCAGCGGACAATTTCCGGCGTGCCAAGTCTTAGCCCGTTCAAGTCGCCTTCGACGGATGGGAGCGGGAGACCAATTCCGCTGGCGAGAATATTTGCGCGGCGCAAAAGTTTCGAGACTGTTTGTCCGCCGTTGAAGTCTTTTGCCTCGACGACGATTTGATGCGAAGCCGTGAAGCCTTTATCCTTTGCGTAAACTGGCAAACCAATCTCCGCGAGTTTTTCCGCAAGCGCGCGGGCGGTCTGCGCCATGCTTTGCGCGTACTCTTTCCCATACTCTTTCCAATCCAATAACGAGATGGCAAGCGCGGCGGTTTTTGAAACGTCGAAATTTGCGGTTAAGCCGGGGTATGCAATTTTATCCAACCGTTCCGCGATGTTTGCATCATTTGTCAAAATCATCCCAGATGGTGGACCACCCAAACTTTTATATGTGGACATGGTCATCAAGTGCGCGCCTTCTTCGAGCGGTTGCTGCCACGCGCGCCCGGCAATCATTCCGCTTAAGTGTGCGGCGTCGAACATAACGCGCGCGCCGACTTCATCCGCGATGGCGCGAATTTCCCGAATCGGGTGCGCGAATAAATTCATACTGCCGCCGATGGTAATCAACTTCGGTTTGACTTGTTGCGCTAGTATTCGCAGCCCATCCACATCAACCGTGTAATTTTCCGCGTCTACCGGCGCATGGTGAATGTTTAGATGATACAGCCCCGCTGCACCGGGCTGGTGATGCGTGATGTGTCCACCAATGGATGGCGGCGGCGCGATGATGGCATCGCCGGGCTGGCAGGTTGCCATGAACGCATATAAGTTTGCAATTGACCCGGAGGGGACGCGCAGCTCCGCGTATTTTGCGTTGAACACTTCGCGCGCCAATTGTGCCGCGATGATTTCAATCCGTTCGATGGCTTCCAATCCCATTTCATATTTTTCGCCGGGATAACCGAGCGAGGGACGCATTCCCAGCCCGCTGGAGAGCAGCGCCTCAGCGCGCGGATTCATCACATTTGCGGCGGGATTTAAGTTGATACATTCGCGGTCATGAATGGCGCGATTCTTTTCCGCGAGGCGAAGCGTTTCCGCTTCCAGCGCGGAATTGTCCAGCTGCGCGTATTTTTCCGCAACCGATTGGATGAAGGCTTCGGTTTCGGTTGACATCCAGGGATGTGATATAGGTTGGCTCATAAGACCTCTGTTTTTCACAATGATACTATCATATACAAAAGTGGTCACGCCGAGGCGTGACCACTTATATTTTACAATTCCTTGCGCGAGAGGAGTCCCTCGATGCGGCGCAGAATACGCAGCAGCAGCGAGCGCACTTTTGCAAAGATGCGGTATTGCAGCGGGTAGATGTGTTTCTTCTTTTGGGTGGGCGGGGTCGGGAGCGGACCTGTCCACTCGACGGTCATTGCGCCCCAGGTCAATCCGCCGCCAAAGCCGACAAAGACCACTTTATCACCGGGGCGGATGCGCTTGTTTTGCAGCGCTTCGACTGTCGCAATGGGAATGGACGCGGTGGATGTATTTCCATAGCGGTCTACGTTGACCATAAATTTATCCATTGGCAGTTTCAAATATCGCGCCGCTGTCTCGATGATGCGGTAGTTCGCTTGATGCGGCACAATGCAGGCAACATCTTCGAGTTTCATGTTTGCGCTTTCGAGCGCTTCTGTTACTGCATGACCCATCACGCGCGTCGCAAAACGGAAGACTTCCTTCCCATCCATGTGGACAAAGTGCTTGCCTTCGCGGACTGTGATTTCAGTCGCCGGGCAGCGCGTTCCGCCGCCGGGCAGGCTTAATGCGTCTGCGCCGGAACCATCCGAATGCATCACAGCAGAGATTACGCCGCCGGGTTTGTCGCTTGCTTGCAGCACAAACGCGCCCGCGCCATCGCCGAATAAAATACAAGTGTTGCGGTCTGTCCAGTTGATGATGCGCGAGAGGACTTCTGTGCCGACAACCAGCGCGTTTTTGATTGACCCGCTGCGAATTGCCTGCGCCGCCATGTTGACCGAAAAGATGAAGCCCGTACACGCGGCTTGAATATCGAACGCGCCGGCTTTTGTCGCGCCAATTTGGTCTTGAATCAAGCACGCGGTTGCGGGGAAGATGTATTCCGGCGAAGACGAGGTGCAGATAATTAAATCCAATTCGGTGGGCGCAAGGTTTGCAACTGCCAGCGCTTTGAGCGCGGCTTCGACCCCAAGCGTGGATGGAAATTCAGTCTCGCGGGCAATGTGTCGCTCGCGGATTCCGGTGCGCTCGCGAATCCATTGGTCGTTGGTGTCCACCATTTTGGCGAGGTCGTTGTTTGTTAATACCGGTTCAGGGACATACATGCCCCAGCCCGTAATATGCGCAAATGGCATTCTTTCTCCTTGTGTAATCTTTTTTACCCTTGAAAGCGACTCAAAATCAATGTCGCGTTATGACCGCCGAAGCCAAACGAGTTTGACATGACATGTCGCGGCTCGGCTTTGCGCGGCTGGTTGGGGACATAATCGAGGTCGCAATTCGGGTCGGGTGTATTGTAATGGACAGTGGGCGGCAGGATGTTATCCAAAATTGCCATTGCGCTGAACACGGCTTCCACCGCGCCGGATGCTCCCAGCAGGTGACCGGTCATGGATTTGGTCGAAGAGACCGGAATCTTATAGGCATATTCACCCAGCGCGGATTTGATTGCGTTGGTTTCGCTTTTGTCGTTTAATGGCGTGGATGTTCCATGCGCGTTGATGTAGCCAATGTCGGCGGGTTGCAGACCGGCATCGCGCAGCGCGAAGCGCATCGAATTAGCCGCGCCCGCGCCATCTTCCGCAGGCGCAGAAATGTGATGCGCGTCATCTGTTGTGCCGTATCCGCTGAACTCGCACAAAATATTTGCGCCGCGCGCTTGCGCGTGTTCCAGCGATTCGAGAATTAAAATTCCCGCGCCTTCGCCCATGACGAACCCATCGCGCTCTTTATCGAAGGGACGCGATGCGCGCTGCGGGTCATCGTTGCGCGTGGACAGCGCCGTCATCGAGTTCATGCCTGCCATTGCAATTGCGGTGATGCCCGCTTCAGACGCGCCCGCAATCATGACATCTGCCGCGCCGCGCCGAATCATCTCGGCTGCTTCGCCGAGCGCGTTTGTGCCGGATGCGCATGCTGTTGCAAGCGACATGTTGGGTCCGCGCGCGCCAACGCGGATGGCTAAAATTCCCGCCGCGCTGTCTGAAATCATCATGGGGATTAAGAACGGGCTGACGCGGTCTGGTCCGCGCTGGCGCATGATGTCATATTGTTCGAGCAGGGTCGAGATGCCGCCGATGCCAGAGCCAATCAATACGCCTACGCGGTCTCGATTCGATTCGTCAATTTTCAAATTTGATTGCGCTAATGCCTCATGCGCGGCGGCTACTGCAAACTGTGCGTAGCGATCCATCTTGCGTGCTTCGCGCGCGCCAAGCGTCGCGGCAGCGTCAAAACCTTTGACCTCTGCTGCGAATGTCGTTTTGTGCGCGCTGGCGTCGAATAATGTGATGGGCGCTGCGCCTGAAGTTCCGGCAAGCAAAGCCTGCCAGGTATCTTTTACATTATTCCCTACCGGGCTGATGCAACCCAGCCCCGTCACAACTACACGTTTTCTCATGCGTGTTTCTCCTTAAGCGATAAAATTTCAACGTGATTGATAAACAAAGCGAGGACAAGGCTGCCTTGTCCTCGCTTTCATAATAACACTGTAACTTCTTAAAGGTTTCCGATGAAACAGGCTTTTAGGATTTTATTTTCTTGAGAATATCCCAAGCCTGTTGGATGTGCATCCGGTCATGGTCGGCAATGAAGCCAATGATTTCAAGGAAATTCGTCGGTCCAAAAATGGCATGACGCGCTTTGCGATTCCATTCTTCCGCGCGGACATTTTTTAACATCGCCAGCGTTTCGCGCCGCGCGTCGTTGAATTCTTTCAGCGCGGTTACGCCATTCTCATGCAAATAATCCCTTTGGCTTGCCCATACGCTTGTATCAGGACGCGGGATGAACGGTTCGTCCTGTTCCTTGAATAACTTGATTTGAACTTGATGAATCTCGCGCTCGCTATCGCGCAGGTGACAAATTAATTCGGTCAATGTCCAATCGCCGGGCGCGGGATTTTGCGTCCATTGATTTGACTCGAGGTTGCGCGCCAAACCGTTGAGTACCGCCGGCGTCGCGGATAGGACTCCCAGCGCAGCATCCGTTGATTTGAAGGCTGGAAGCAAATCTTTGAAGTCAATAGATTCAAGCCAGTCGCGCAAATCGGATAAACTTCCGCGCGCTTCATTTTTTGAAACCCGGGCGGATTCGCCGTTGACATAATACGTCGCCAGCCCAAGTTTTTTTGCGGGGATAATATCGCGCTCCATGTCATTGCCCACCATCAACACGGGACCATCGTCCCAGCCCATGCGCCCCAGCGTTTCGGCGTAATATGCCGCATGTGTTTTCGAAAAATGAAAATGTTCGTAACTGGTGATGATTTCGAATTGCTGCGGGTCGAAGCCTGCCCAGCGAATGCGGTGATGAGTCGCTTTGCGCGGCAAGAGCGGGTCGGTTGCAATGGCAACGCGAAAGCCTTGCGCGAGCGCCCAATCTATAAAGGGTTTTGCTTCCGGCTTTTGTGAAGTTAAACTTTGAAGGGTGGGGAAGATGTGGTCGTAAAAATTTTCAACCGCGGGGTTGAGCTGCGCTGGCGGCACATTGATTTGCGGAAGAAACACCGATTCAAAGACTTCTTGCAGCGTATGGGAAAAGTCTTCGCTTTCGTTCATTAAATTCGTCCCTGCCAGCAGCGCGCGCATCATGATTTCCGGTTTGACTTGCGGCGCGAGTTCCTTTGCCAATGCCTGAAAATATGCGGGGATAAAAACGGACTGGTTTGTATTGAGCAGGGTATCGTCGAGATCGAGCAGGAGTGTGAGCGTCAAACTTATTCCTTCACTTCAAATGTAAACGGCAAGGCATGACATTCCCCGCAGCCGATTTGCGGCTCTGGCACGTCACGCTTTGTTTTTTCACAATATGCCTTGACCTGCACGCGGCGTTGAAATATCGCCGTTAGCGGGCGCGCAATCGAAACGCGCAGCTTCATATTCTTGCAGGAATTTGCGCGCGCAATTTCCGGCACGGGACAGGTTTTGCACAGGTCGCGCGTCCACGACTGACCGTGCGCTTTCAACAGGCGACATTCCTCCATGTTTCGACCACGGAAGTAATCGCCGTAAAAATGTTCACATTCTCGTCCGGCTGGTGTTTTCATGGGGTTGGGAGAAAGGTATACACGCGCATAAGACCTGTATACCTTTTTGTCTGTTTCCTGATTTACTTACACCCGCGTCACGTAATCGCCTGTGCGTGTATCCACTCTGATGGTATCGCCCACGTTGACAAAGTTCGGGCATTGCACTTGAATACCGGTTTCGGTGGTGACTTTCTTGGTCACGCCGGTTGCGGTATCTCCGCGAATCGCCATATCTGCCGAGACAACTTTCAGGTCAACCGAAGTGGGGATTTCCATGTCAATCGGTTCGCCCTTGTAGAAGGTGATTTTGACTTCCATGCCTTCAGTGAGGAAGCGGATCCCTTCACCCAATGATTCCTTCTTGATGGCGGGTTGTTCAAAGGTCACGTTATCCATGAAGTAGTACATGTCGCCATCGTTATAGAGATACGACAAATTGGCAAAATCCAAACTTACATCCTGCACAGATTGACCGGAGTTGAAGGTGCGTTCAATATTTGCGCCGGTCAACAAGTTGCGGGCTTTGATGCGGATGTTGGCGTTGCCGCGTCCCGTTTTGTTGTGACTGTAGTCCGATACCTTATAGAGATTGCCGTCCAGTTCAAATGTGACGCCTTTACGAAGTTCATTTACATCTATCATGCTTGCACTTTCCTTGGTTGTGAATTTTTTTGAGCGGGCGGATTATACCAATGAGTTTGGGGGAATGGGAAGGAAGGTCACCATCCCGTGATGAAAGGCTTCCACTCTATATTCTCAGATAAGTGTCTGCCGAAAAAATACTCTGCATTTGCGGGTGGCTCTTTGGGAACGTGTAACAAGCGCATGTGCGCCTCATCCACTTTTCTACCGCCCTTATGATGGTTGCACGACGGGCAAGCCGCGACAAGATTCGTCCAGATTTGCTTGCCTCCCAAACGGCGCGGAATGACATGGTCAACGGTTAAGGTGACATCTCGTTTGCCGCAATACTGGCAGGTATAATTGTCGCGTCGGAAGATTTCGCGGCGCGTTAATTTGACGCGCGGTCGCGGGCGATGAACTTGTGACGCCAAGCGGATAACCGAAGGGCGCGGAATGATTTGCGATACAGTGCGAATATGTCCGCGTCCATTCAGAATCAGGTTGGCTTTTCCTGCAAGGATCATGCCTACGGCTCGCCGCATCGAGCATACATGAATTGGCTCAAAATTTGCGTTGAGTACCAACACAGGTTCTTGCATAGTTCCTCATTTAAGTATGCGTGATTATACTTCCAGTTTCTTTGATTCGTGACATTACAGGAGCATTTGAAATGAATATTATGATTGCGGGTGGTTCGGGGTTTCTTGGGCGCGCCCTTTCCCAAAAATTAATGGATGAAGGGCATAAAATCTTTATTCTCACGCGCAGTTCGGGTGAGCGCGGCGGAATCCAATTCGTTCAGTGGGACGCAAAAACCACGCAAGGTTGGGGGCATCTCATCAATGAAATGGATGCGGTGATTCACCTCGCGGGAAAGACCCTTGCTTCTTTTCCGTGGACTGCCGCTACAAAACAAGCCTTCTATGACTCTCGCGTTCTTTCCGGGCGCGCGCTGGTGGATGCCATTTCCGCGGCAACTCGCCGCCCAAAGATTTTTGTGCAGGCTTCGGGCATCAACTACTACGGCACGCGCGGCGACCTTGCGGACGAGTCCACGCCGCCGGGGGATGACTTCCTCGCGCGGCTCAGCATCCAATGGGAGGATGCTTCCGCGCCGCTGGATGAGATGGGCGTGCGCCGCATTGTGCTTCGCACATCGGTTGTCCTCTCCAAACATGATGGCATGTTTCCGCTTATGGCTTTGCCTGTCAAGTTGTTTGCAGGCGGTCCAATGGGTGACGGAAAATTTGCCATGCCCTGGATTCATGTGAATGATTGGGTGGGCGCGGTGACCCATTTGCTCAAGGATGAAAATGCGCGCGGGGCTTATAATCTCGTCGCGCCGAATCCCACATCCAACGCGGATTTTAATCGCGCGCTTGCAAAGGCGTTACATCGCCCTTATTGGCTGCCGACGCCCGCTTTTTTGCTGCGGATCTTTTTGGGAGAAATGAGCGTCCTTATTTTGGAAGGCAGGTTTACCCAGCCCAAGCGTTTGCTCGAAGCGGGGTATCGTTTCCAATTTGAAAATGCCCGTGATGCCTTTGCTGATTTGTTTATGAAAAAATGACAGGAGATAAAACAATGAAAAAAATCATTCTTTTGCTGGCGCTCTTCTTAACCGCGTGTTCGTCCGCCCCCGATCAATCCGGGATTGTCATGCCCATTATTCTTGGCGAACCCACCGCGTACACGCACCCATCATATCCAAACGCGCAAGTTCAGCTTGCCGCGCCGAATCAAAGCGCGGGCGGAATTGAAGTGCGCATGGAAAGCGTTTCGATGGAAGGGAAGAGCCTTAACGCCAATGTTTGCTTCACCCTGCCGGACACATCCGATTGGGGAATCCTTTCCGCAAGTTTGACTTATGCCGGAACGATGACGCAGGATTTCGGCACAACGTTGGCGAGCTTGCAGATTCCGCCCAGCGGCGGCGGTACAGGTCTGCGCTGCGATATATTGACTTTTCTCGTTCCGCCCGACGCGGACTTGTCCAATGCGGTCATCGTCATTGATGCAATCGGCGCAATCCCCAGCGCGGAGGATTATTGCTCGGTGTACATGCCTAAAATTCAGCAGGCGTTGATGGAGCGCGGCGTTGGGATTTCATTGAATTGCGTGGATGTGAATGGCATGTTGACCATGCAAATCACCGGCTTCCCGGCAGAGATGACCCAGCAGCAAGCTGAAGAAATTGTATACAGCTCTGATTTTTACGCCATCAAGGGACCTTGGAATTTCCCATTTAGTTTGGCGCAATAAAAATTCTTGTTGTATAATAGCGGCATGTTTATTTTGAATGCTTCCAGCAAATATTATTATTACACCCACCCGTAAACTTTTCTGCGATGGTGTGTTTTCAACGCGCCCGCGAAAGGGCGCGTTTTTATTTGTCAAAATCAAGACCCGATAGGCTTCTGTGATAAATGTTGAATTT